>CAZKPY010000026.1:0-7813 GCA_964554815.1 uncultured Candidatus Saccharibacteria bacterium
GTTCGTCAGTAAATCCCACATGCTCTACGTTAATATGTGTCGGACGAATTGCTTCGTGGGCTTCTTGTGCGTTTTTAGATTTTGTCGCATATACATGTGCCTGTGCATATTGTGCTCCGTACTTCTTGTTTACTAATGCAAGAATTTGAGCTTGGGCATCTTTCCCAATATTAGTACTGTCCGTACGCATGTATGTGATGTGACCTTCTTCGTATAATTTTTGCGCGACTTGCATTGTTCGTGACGGTGAAAAGCCAAGTCGTGTAGACGCAGTTTGTTGTAATGTAGATGTGGTAAATGGTGCGCGTGGTGATCGTTTCTGTTCTGATGTTTTAATATCAGTTACTGACCATTCGTTTTCATTTCCCAGTTTTAAAATATTTTCAACAATTGATTTTTCTCGTGGTTCGTCAGAACATACCAATGTGAATTTTGCTTTTGATGCAGAAAAATCTCCCTCGATTACCCAATATTGTTCTGGTACGAATGCACGAATTTCTCGCTCGCGCTCCATAATAATACGGAGCGCTGGTGACTGAACGCGTCCAGCTGACAATCCATAACGAACCTTTTTCCAGATCAATCCTGATAGATCATAACCTACTAATCGATCTAATACTCGACGAGCCTCTTGTGCCTGAACTAAATGCAAATCAATCTCACGCGGATGCGATAATGCCTCGGTCACGGCTTCCTTGGTAATTTCATTGAATGTCGCACGTTTAATAGGTGCTTTGATTTTCGAGTCTTTTAGGATTTGTTCCAAATGCCAAGAGATTCCTTCACCTTCTCGGTCGGGGTCAGTCGCCAGAATGATTTCATCGGCTTTACGTGCCAATGTTTGTAGTTCTGAAATCACGCGATGTTTGCCCGCAGAGATTTCATAACGCGGAATAAAACCACCTGCAATATCGATGGCGTCGCGGTTTGTTTTCGGTAAATCACGAACATGTCCGACTGATGCGCGAACAGTATATTTCCCGTCGAGATATTTCTCGATTGTCTTTGCTTTTGATGGTGACTCTACAATCAGCAATTTCATAATGAATCATTAATATCACACTATCGAGTCTTTGGCAAAATTGTAATAAAAAGACTGACCAAATAGATCAGTTATTTTCAATAAAAAGTTCACGAATTTTTTCTAATAGCTTTCTTTGAATTTCTTGCCATTCAATTGAATAGGGTGATGAGCGGTTATATTCTACTGATGAGAAAACTGGTTTGTTATCGAAAAATGTAAAACTATCCACGTACCAATAAATAGCAACATCTTCTTTTCCTATAATAATGTATTCCATTATTTTGGTTTCAACTGTTGTTTTTTGATAAAAAATCGAGAGCTTTTTTCCATTAGCAAATTTCCAGTGTTCTTTTTTCCATTTATTCCAATCACGTGTAGCGTAGTGACTTGGAAATTCCGCAGCCATAAATTCCTCTTTTTTAAACTCTTGTAAGAGTTTATCGAGCTTAACTAGTTTATGAGGCATGATTATATGTTTTTTCTCAGTCTAACACTGTGTTTTGAACTGTCAAACCCTCCTCATTTCACCACCAACTTCCTTTATTAATCCCTTGAGTTCCATTTGGGACAACAATATATTTGCTTTATGGGTTGGAATATTCATTTCGCGCATTAATTCACCTCGTGGTTTTGAACTTGATAATAAATTTATCACCGATTCCTCGTCAGGACTGCACTGTGAAAATAAATCTACAGGTGTAGATGTTGTAATTTCAAA
Source organism: uncultured Candidatus Saccharibacteria bacterium (assembly GCA_964554815.1). Lineage (GTDB taxonomy): Bacteria > Patescibacteriota > Minisyncoccia > Phycocordibacterales > UBA1006 > CALMMZ01. Next base: position 1,743 of record CAZKPY010000026.1, read on the forward strand.
ACCTAGAGCTTCGAGAATATCCTGTGATGATGTAATTGGTGTTGCACCCAGTTTTATCAATTCATTTGTTCCTTCAGAATTTTGAGAAAAAATATTACCTGGTACTGCGAACACATCGCGATTATACTCTGTTGCCAGTCGTGCGGTCACGCGTGTTCCTGATTTATGCTGTGCCTCGATTACCAGTGTTGCATGACATAATCCCGCCATTAGTCGATTACGTTGTACGAACGACCATAATGTTGCTGCGAAATTTGGATCGAACTCTGAAACTAATGCACCACCAGCATCTAATATCTGCATCGCCAGTTGGTATTGTGCTTTCGGATACAGAACCTGATCCTCGAGTCCTGAACCTGGGAATGCTATGGTCAGTAATTTATTTTCCAACGCTGACTCGTGTGAAATACGATCAATACCGTGTGCAAGTCCTGAAACGATTACAATCGGGTAGCCTGCTAATCCTGCGATTAATGTTCTGCACGCATCCTCGCCATATGATGTATATTTTCGTGAACCAACGACACACAGGAATTTGTATTTCTTGAAATCTGGAAATGTTCCGCGAATGGAAAGTTTTTTCGGTGGTTGTGGAATATGCAACAATGGTTCTGGAATTGAAAGGGTATCAATTGGAAAGTTCATAATTGATTATTTTATCACACTATGTATACTGGTCAAAAAATAAAGGAGGTATCTCATGGGCGGTGACGCATAAAATAATGACCATCTATAATTTAAAAAGCATAAGGAGTACCGAAAGGGCTCCTTTATTTTTTATACTGATAATGCTATACTCGCCAGCATATGTTAGATATTAAATTTATCCGTGAAAATCCGGAATTAATCAAGGAAGCTGCTCGAAAAAAACACATTGATTTTAATGTAGACGAACTAGTCTCGATCGACCAGACACGACTGGAAAAACTGTCATTAGTAGAAACATTGCGCGCAGAGCAGAATGTTGTTTCTGATAAAATTCCAAGCGCCACAGCAGAAGAACGGGCAGATTTAATTGCAAAGATGACCATTCTAAAAGATGATTTGAAAAAACACGAGGATGATTTACGTGAAATTATGATCCAGTGGCAGTTATTGATGCTAGCAGTTCCAAATATTCCAGACATTACCGTTCCCGAGGGAGACAGTGACGCAGATAATATGGAAATCCGCCAAGAGGGAGAGAAACCAAATTTTGATTTTACGCCGAAATCTCACATTGAACTGGCTGAAATGCATGACTTGGCAGATTTCGAACGTGGTACAAAAGTTTCTGGTTTCCGTGGTTATTTTTTGAAAAAAGAAGCTGCACAGTTATCAATGGCATTGTGGCAGTTTGCAACCGAGGAATTAAATGCAAAAGGTTACATTCCTATGATGGTTCCGTCACTTGTTTCTAAAAAAACATTAATGGGTACAGGATATCTACCAGGAGGCGAAGACGATTTATACCGAACGCAGGATGAAGATTATTTTGCAGGAACAGCAGAGGTAGCAACCATGTCATACTACAGTGATGAGATTCTCGATATTTCAGAACTACCGAAAAAAATTGTGGCGTGGAGTCCGTGTTTCCGTCGCGAAGCTGGATCACACAGTAAAGATACAAAAGGGTTATATCGAGTACATGAATTTATGAAGGTAGAACAGGTAATTTTATGTGAAGCTAATCACGAACAATCAGTGCAGTATCATGAAGAGGTGAATGCAAATATTGAATCACTCGCTCAAAAACTAGGAATTCCATATCGTGTAGTATTGAACTGTGGTGGCGATCTAGGTCAGGGTCAAGTAAAAAAATACGATGTTGAATTATGGGTTCCATCACAGAACATGTACCGAGAAATTTCATCGGCATCATATTTCCATGATTTTCAGACTCGTAGATTAAATATTCGATACAAAGATAAAGAAGGCAAAATACGTTTCGTTCACTCACTGAACTCAACTATGGCACCGACCCCTCGATTCTTGATTGCCATCTTGGAAAACAACCAACAATCTGACGGAACAATTAAAATTCCAGAAGTATTACAAAAATACATGGGCGGAAAAACAGTTATTGGAAAATAATTATCAGGAAAGCTATGCAATGCGTAGCTTTTTCTGTTATACTCGTTTTTATTATGGAGCCAGATATTCAACCACAAGAAACATTTGAATATATTCAGCCGAGGAAACCTATAAAAAAAACACGGGGCTCTTTTTATGTTCGAATGTTTTTTGTACTACTGTTGTTTATTTGCCTGTGTGTTGCTGGAATTATTGCAATTTTACACAGTAGTCGTTTTCAGTTCAATGAAATCAGAGTTTTCGGTGTGAATACTTTTCCTGTATCAGAAATTAAACAATATACGCACGATTATATGACTGGTTACTATCTAAAAGTTATTCCGAAATCCAGTACCGTTTTATTTTCAAAAGATAAATTCGAACGTAATCTAAAACAGCAATTTCCAATTATACAAATCGCCTATACAACATTCCCGAAACCAGACAGTATTGATATTCACATTCAAGAAAAAATACCTGTTGCGGTTTGGTGTTTTACTGATCATGTTTGTGAGTTTATTGATCAACATGGAATCGTATATGCACATGCGCCACAATTTTCAGAGGGCGTATATCCAATATTTCAATCAGTCAAAGAAAGTACCTCTGAAAACACTATCGGGAAACAGATTATAGATCCTGTAATTATGAATCGATTTGCTACATTGTTCAATAAGCTACAATCAAACGATATAAAGATTTCAAATGTCATGTTTTACGAGGATGGTGATATTGGGTTTGCAATTGAAAAATTATTCGACCGATATCCATCTAATAATGCGCGATTATTAGGAACATTTAATCAGGATGATGAGGTGTTTCTACGCGATATAGTAACCGGACTAACACATCAGGCCTTCAAGAGTCAGTACACATTAAATCCAAAGGACCTGGACTATATTGATATGCGATTTGCTGGAAAAATATTCTATAAGTTCAAGAGTAAAAATACACCATTAGAAACTGCGAGTATCGTGCAGTAGTTTGACAAATAATATCAAAAAAGTAACCTTTTTACTAGGTTTTACAAACAACTCCAGTCGGGTAATTTAGGGTTTGAATCCCTTTGGTTGAGTATGGAGAAACTAACGCTATCTTGGAACATATGGGAGACTATGAACAGGGTTAAGGATCCTCGGAGTCGCAAACTGCAACGACCAGACCTGATAGTGATCACGTAATGTGATATTTCTACTTTGCGGAGGAAAAGATAAGGAAACAACCAGAGTAAAGCCTAGCCTTCCAGAGATGGAAGGTTTTTTATTTACAAAAACCCACATTCAGGTAATGTAGCTGTATGAACTTTTGGAAGAATCTACCAAAACCTTTTTTCGCCCTCGCTCCAATGGCGGACGTTACTGATCCTGCATTCCGACGGATTGTTGCGAAATATGGAAAACCTGACGTACTCTGGACAGAGTTTGTTTCTGCTGATGGACTTGTGCATCCAATCGGACGGACGAAATTAATGCGAGATTTAGAATACGCTCCAGTTGAACGACCTATCGTTGCTCAGTTGTTTTCGAGTAATGCTGAAAACATGCGATCTGCATGCAAACTTTGTGCTGAGCTTGGGTTCGATGGAATTGATATTAATATGGGTTGTCCTGACCGTACGATTGAAAAACAAGGTTGCGGTTCAGCAATGATTAAAACACCTGACATTGCGATTGAAATTATCAAAGCTGCAAAACAGGGAATCAAAGATTCGGGAAAAGATATTCCGCTCTCGGTAAAAACTCGTGTAGGATATTCGCGTGATGAAATTGATACATGGATTCGAACATTACTACAGCAAGATCTCGCTGCACTCACGATTCATGCACGCACTCGAAAAGACTTATCACAAGTTCCTGCAAACTGGAACTATGTTTCGCGTGTCGTGAAATTACGAAATGAAATAGCACCGGAAACATTAATTCTTGGAAATGGTGATGTGATGGATATCGGTGATGGGATTGAAAAAGCAAAAGAAACCGGTTGTGATGGAATTATGATCGGACGTGCGATATTTGGTAATCCATGGATTTTTGATCGTGATAAAGTAGTACTCAAAAAAGGGAACTGGAAACAAAATATTTTCTTGCAGTTACTCCCTAATAAATGGTCAAAGAAAATCATGGGCGATTCTCGCTATACGATTTCTGATGTTCCATTGCCAGAGAAACTTCGCGTGATGATCGAACACTCGGAATTGTTTATGGAATTACTTGGTGATATCAAAAACTTTGCGATTATGAAAAAACATTACAAAGCCTATGCAACCGGATTTCCTGGAGCAAAAGAGTTACGTATCGCGCTTATGGAATCTAAAAGCGTTGAAGAAGTAAAACAAATTGTAGATACTTTTTTAAACCCTTCGAAATAAGGGTTTTTTAGTACTTGACGATAGATACTCATTTAGTATACTAATAGTGACCCAGTTCTTTCAACAGAATATTGGTTCAATTCAGTTCTTAGTACATCTGTTTAAAATGTACTATTCTATCCTCGTGATAGAATCTCTAAACCATGGTATTACTTTCATTTTTTTGAAAGCAATACGATGGTTTTACTTTTTACTTAGATACTTGACAAATATATTTTTATTGTATATAATAGTTCTCAAGAGAATATCGACAAGTTTTTCGAAGAAAAATTTCTTCTTTAAATTATCCTTTAAGCTTGTTTTTATTAAAACGAATAAAGGATTATATTTTCACAAGGTGGTCGCATTAGGCGAATAACCAGCGGAGGAAGACTACCGGCCTTGGAAGGACTGAATAAGTCCTTTTTCTTTTACTAAAAATTAACGAAATCATCGTTATCTGCTATAATGTCTTCATATGTCACATATCGCGCTCTACAGAAAATATCGTCCTCAAACATTTAACGAGGTGCTCGGTCAGGAAAATACGGTTTCGTATCTGGAATCAGTCATCAAATCTGGAAACATTCCGCATGCGCTCATTCTGACTGGTGGACGAGGAATCGGAAAAACGACTCTTGCGCGAATCTTTGCGCGTGAGGTGGGAATTGATCCGCATGATATTTATGAAATTGATGCCGCATCGAACAACGGTGTCGACAGTATTCGACAGCTCCGTGAAGAGGTGAATACGTTGCCGATGAAATCACAATACAAAATGTATATCTTTGACGAGGTACACATGTTTTCACCACAAGCATTTAACGCATTCTTAAAAATCCTCGAGGAACCGCCACAGCATGTATTATTCGTACTTGCCACCACTGAACTCCACAAAGTACTTCCAACGATTATTTCTCGTTGCCAAGTTCTTCGTCTCAAAAAACCGTCAGTAGAAATCCTCTCAAAGCAAATTGAATCAATTACCAAATCTGAAAAGAAAAAGATTGATAGTGAACTTGCAAAATCTATTGCAGAGCGAGCTGACGGATCATTCCGCGACGCGTTGGTGATTCTCGATCAGATTCTGGAACGTTCGAGTTCTGAAACTATTTCTGCGGCTGATATTGAATCACTCGGATTGCGATCGCTCGATCAACATGTAATTAAATTCCTGAAATCATTCCAAGATCAAAATACTGATGCAATGCTCAGTATTGTCTCAGAAATTTCCGGAACTCATGAAAAAGCCCTTGTTGAATTTATCGAGAAAATTATTCAAGCAATGCGAATGGCACTGTACGTCCAGTATGCGAAAAGTCTCTGGACTGACGCGCAGGAAAAACTCTCTGATGATATGATTAAAACAGTTACTGAGCTTTCAGTATCTAATGTTGTAACGCCAGAAATTCTTGCAAAGTTCCTCCAAACGCTCGAAGATACCAAAAAATCAAGCATTCAGAGTGTACCTTTTGAGCTTGCAATTATTGGGCTTTTGGGTAATAATGCTACAGCTAACGCAAAATAATCCTTATGGATTATCATTGCCAGGTTTGTGAGAAATGCTAAACAAAAAGAGATTCTTAGAAATCTCTAATATTGCCAGATCGTCTAATGGTAGGACAACGGTTTTTGGTGCCGTTTATCATGGTTCGAGTCCATGTCTGGCAGC
>CAZKPY010000027.1:0-3882 GCA_964554815.1 uncultured Candidatus Saccharibacteria bacterium
TCTACAATAAATTCTCTAACGACATCGGCATCGACCTGGGAACAGCAAATACGCTGGTATATTTACGCGGACAGGGAATTATCATTAATGAGCCTTCTATCGTGGCATTAAACACTAAAACTGGCCGAATCGTAGCAGTAGGGGTAGAAGCGAAACAGATGTTGGGACGAACCCCAACCCATATCAAGGCTATTCATCCGATCGTTGATGGTGTAATTTCTGATTTCGAGGTAACCGAGGAAATGATGGCATATCTGATCGGTAAGGCTGAAAAAATATCTCCGAAAACATTCAAACCACGTGTGGTGGTGGGTGTTCCATCTGGAATTACAAATGTTGAGCATCGCGCAGTATATGACGCCGCAATTTCTGCAGGCGCTCGAGAGGTGTATATTATCGAGGAACCAATGGCTGGAGCGATTGGAATTGGATTGCCAGTTCTCGATCCAGTGGGATGTATGATTGTCGATATCGGCGGAGGAACGACAGATATTGCAGTAATGTCGATGGGTGGAATCGTACAATCGAAATCAATCAAGCTTGCCGGAGATAAAATGAATCAAGATGTAATTGATTATCTACGCAATGAATATAAAATATTAGTAGGCGAAAAAACAGCCGAGGAAATTAAAACCGCGGTTGCATCAGTTCGTGTAAAACCAGAAGGGATAGATGTTACTGTTCGTGGACGAGACTTAATATCAGGATTACCACGCGAAATTATTATTAATGATCGTGATGTATATGAGGCAATTCATAATTCAGTTCAAGTAATTCTCGATGGAGTTCGTGAGGTATTAGAAACTACTCCACCAGAGGTAATTTCAGATGTAATTAATCGTGGAATTTTTGTTACCGGCGGTGGTGCGTTGTTGCGAGGTATTGATGAAATTATTTCACAATTATTCAAAGTTCCTGTGCATGTACCTGTTGAACCACTATCTGCGGTGGCACGTGGATGTGGAATCGTACTTGAAGATTTGGAGCAATATTCTCAGGTGCTCGTAAAAGAATCTTATGACCTATCATTTTAATCATCGAAAAAAATCATTTATCAGTTCCATACCGCTCGGGTGGTGGATTTTTTCGTTAATTATAATTGCAGTATTGATTATTTTTCGTGGAACATGGTTGCGCGTGATTGCACCAGTACATGCGATTCCAGATAATCTGATCGATAAAATTGTAGATACGACAACACCAAAGAAAATTCTGGTAGAGCGACAACAGCAGCTACAAGAGGAAAATCAGAAACTGCAGGCACAACTACTGGGTGTGCAATTAATAGAAGATGAAAATAAATCATTGCGAACTATTTTGGATTATCCAAAGCTTGCGACTACAGAAATTACTGCCTATGTCGTTTCGAAACCAACTCAGAGTGTATATAATCGCGTTATTATCGATCGCGGAGAGCGCGATGGAGTTATTGTGGGTGATAAAATAATTGCAGGTGAAAATGGATACATTGCAACGATCGATCAGGTCAGCGATACGACATCATCAGGAACATTAGTATCCAGTAACTTTTTCAAGGGAGACGCAGTTATTACACGACTGGGAATTACGGTTCCGGTAACCGGAAAGGGTTCTGGAAACTTTGAATTACATGTACCGCGAGATCTGGATGTTCGCGACGGTGATGTGATGACGTTACCTGGGGCACCGAATTTCGTTTTTGGAATTATAAAAACCATTCAATTCGATGAGCGTGATCCATATCAGACAGTATTGGCTCGGACTCCGGTGAATGTGCAGGAATTGAAGTTTGTGAGGGTGATAAAATAATATGCAATCATTCTTTAAAAAAGTGAATATGCCAGGCGCATTCTATCGTGTAACGATCGAATCTGATTTTGTAACCAAAAAGCGTCGAGATATGTTTGGATTGTTATTTTTCCAAGTAGTATTCGTCGACTTCAGTATTAAAAATATTATCAATACACTGCTTCATCCGCGTAAAAAACTTGATGAGATACGAGGAATGTTTCGTATGGAACAAAATGTCGTTCGTGACGTATCGGCGCATTTGGTTGGTTATGTTCGTTTTACGGAAACTGGCTACGTACAAAAGAGAGTTTCTGTATTCAAAGATGTATCTGATACTGATGAAGAATATGTTTCCAATTTTATAAAATGGATTGCAGCTCTGCAAGAATTGTGGACATATGGATATCATGATACCAGTATGAATTTCGATATCAATTGTGGATTTGATTCAATAGGGAATTGTGTACTGTTTGATTTTAATGAATTTACAGATGATTTTGAAATCGCTTTGCATGAGGTACGAACTAAAAAATGGTATAACCAGCATCCATTCTGGAAAAGCCGTTTTATCGGAAATCAGGATTTACGGTTGAGGATATTGGAAATTATTGATCAGGAACTTACGCAAGAAACACTGAAAAAGCTCTGGAAAACCAACAAAAAGACTACCTGACAGAAAGGTGGTTTTTTGATAAACTATATATTATGAAATCAATACTTATTACCGACTCATTATTTATTTTTCCAGAACACGAACAAAAGCTTCGTGATTCTGGCTTTGAAATAACCAGATTAGACAAACCTCAGGCAACAGAGGATGAATTAATTGAAGCTTTACAAGGAAAACATGGATATATTTTAGGTGGCATCGAACACGTAACTGACAAGGTAATTAATTCTACAGACACACTTGAAGTAATCAGTTTTACAGGATCTGACTGGCGACATTTTATTCCTGGATATGAACAAGCTTTTCAAAAAGGGATTAAGATAACAAATTGTCCAGGTGCGAATGCCCGTGCAGTTGCTGAATATACAATGTCACTAATACTCGCAATGACACGAGAGATTTTTGATTTAGGACGAACAGGGACAAAAACATTTAAAACTACGAAATCGTTACAAGGCTCTATTGTTGGAATTATTGGAATGGGGCATATTGGTGAACAAGTTGCAAGAATCCTGAAAACTTTTGGGGTAGATAAAATTTTGTATTACAGTCGAACTCGCAAAGAACTATTAGAACAAGAAATCGGAATTCAATATGTTTCCATGGATGAATTATTGGTACAGTCTGATGTTGTTACGTTGCACACTTCGAAACAAGCTGGTCAAGGATATTTTACAAAAGAATATTTATCTAAAATGAAAGACAATGCAATTATTATCAATTGTTCATTTAAAAACGCCGTTGATATGAATGCACTCTATCAAGAGATTGTTCAAGGTAGACTGCGTGCTGCATGTGATGATGAAGATAATCCTGAATTATTTAGTCAACTACCATTGAATAGTTGGTATGTTTCAAATGCGCCGACTGCATATAATACAGAATATGCGAACCAGTTGGCCAGTGATATGGCGACAGAATCGATAATAAATTTATTAAACGGCAGAGATGATCCGTATTTAGTTAAATAATAAATAAATTGTATGAAACAAGTAATAATAATTCACGGATTACCAGGGAAAGAAGAATTTTATGGCGACGAACACCCATCACCATCGAATGCACATTGGATTCCATGGATTCAAAAACAATTAAATAAAAAGGATATAACTTCACAGGCTCTTGAAATGCCGAAACCATATTTCCCTGATTATCAGGAATGGTCTGATGTATTTTCTCAGATGAAAATTTCAAATGAAACAATACTGGTCGGGCATAGTTGTGGCGGGGGCTTTTTACTTCGATATCTTTCAGAAAATTCAGAAATAAAACCGAAACGAATTGTATTGGTTGCTCCATGGATTGATTTGGAGAAATATTTAGGAGATCAAGGAAACGGTTTCTTTGATTTCGAGTTAGATAAAGATTTAGGAAATAGAACAGAGATTCATGTATTTATTTCATCAGATGATGATCAAGATATTATTAATACAGTAGATAAA
>CAZKPY010000027.1:3892-7734 GCA_964554815.1 uncultured Candidatus Saccharibacteria bacterium
CTACCATGAATTTACAGATAAAAAACATTTTACAAAACGTCATTTAGGAACAGAAGAGTTTCCAGAACTATTGGAGATATTATAATAATTATGAATCCTAAAAATGTAAAATTTATTGTCACTGTCCCGATTTCGCACGCTGATACTATTCGCGAAGCAATAGGGCAGGTTGGCGCAGGGAGAATCGGAAATTATGATTTCTGCAGTTTTTCAGTTTCTGGAACTGGACGATTCAAGGGAAATAATCATTCAAATCCGACAATTGGAAGTGCGGGAAATTATGAATCAGTAGAAGAAGAACGGATCGAAGTAACAGCTCCTTTTGAAATTATCCGTGAAGTTATTGCAGAAGTAAAATCGAGACATCCATATGAAGAAGTTGCTTATGATGTGTATCCATTAATGGATTTATAGATATGTATAAACTGATGACTATTAAAAATATTTCTATGGAAGATTTCAAAAGAATCCTTTCTTTATCGTGGTCAAAAGAAACATGTTATCAGCCTTGGCAAAAGAATTGGTCATCAGAAAATCCTGAAAGAGGTCAGTGTTATGTTACTACAAAACTATTTCAAAAATTATTTGGAGGTGAAATTATTAAAGCGAAAGATTCTCAAAATATATCTCATTATTGGAATAAAATTAATGATACAGAATATGATTTTACAAGAAATCAATATAGTGAAGATGAAATATTTTCAAACCAACAAATTGTTAATGATGAATCTTTAAATGAAAGAGAGGTAATCTTAGAAAGGAATTTCTTTAAACAAGTTTTAAGAGATAGAGGCTTTGTTTCTATTTATGAATGGAAAGATGGGCCGAACAATAAATATCCTGAACATTTTCATAAAGGTCGTGTAAGTTTACATATCGTTTCTGGATCGGTCACATTTTCTGGCGATTTTAATAAAACATTAATCGCAGGTGACCGGTTTGATGTTCCAGTAGGTGCAAAACATTCTGCAATTGTTGGACCAAATGGTTGTGAATATATAGTAGGTGAGGAAATTGAAGGAGATTCATAAAAACCACAGAACAAGCATGGTTTTTATTTTATAACCTATGTTAATATATTAATACATGACCCCAGATGAAATTATAATTGAAAATGCAAAGGATTATGCTCGAAAAATTAAGAACAAGACAGCTATTGATTTAACAAGTATCGAAAAATATCCACCAGAAAATGACCCTGTTTCAGTATTTATGGCAGGATCACCTGGCGCAGGAAAGACTGAAGCCTCCCAATGGCTAATTGCACAAATTTATGATGGCAACAAAGATGCAATTCTACGCATAGATACAGATGAGCTAAGATTATTTTTCTCCGAATATAACGGAGAAAATTCTTCATTATTCCAAGCGGCAACATCAATACTTGCAGAAAAGATTCATGATTGTGCACTAAAAAATGAACAAAGCTTCGTTTTTGATGGAACATTTTCAAGACTTGAAATTGCTCGTAAAAATATTGAAAGATCTTTAAATAAAAATAGACCAGTAAAGATTTTATATGTTTACCAAGATCCGTTACAGGCATGGGATTTTGTAAAAGCACGAGCAAGGCGTGACGGAAGACATGTCCCAAAAGAGTCATTCATAAATCAATATTTTAATGCGCGTAAAACTGTAAACTGTTTAAAGCAAGAGTTTCCTGAAATTGAAATTTATTTATTAGTAAAGAATATTGACGGATCTACGCATTATTATAGACAAAACATTGACAATATTGACAATTATGTTAAAGAGGTATACACTCCTGATACATTAGAAAATATGTTACTATAAAGATATGTTTAGTTTTTTAACCACAAAAAATCGAAAAGATAGCCCTTTCTCATTATTTTTCCGTGAGGCTTCTTCTGGTGAAAAGAAAAGAGTATTTACTGAGGTAATTCGAAAGGCTACTGAAGATCAAAAGAAGGTATTTAATAAAACAAAAACCGTATAATACGGTTTTTGTTTTACATTTTATTATTCCTGAGTAATATAAATTAATATGTCAAAATTCGATTTTAAAATAACAAAAAAACTTCCCGGAACACTCGCGCGGGTTGGGGAAATTCATACACCACACGGAATCATTCATACACCATCTTTTGTGACCGTCGGGACCAAGGCTACTGTTAAAGCTCTCACACCAGAACAAGTGCGGGATTTGGGTGCGCAGGTGGTGCTGGCAAATACGTACCATTTGTATCTGGAACCAGGCGACGCCATTGTTGCGAAACATGGCGGATTTCCGAAAATGATGAATTGGACCGGACCAACCATGACCGATAGCGGAGGTTTTCAAGTGTTTTCATTAGGTGCTGCAATGGGAAAAGGTGTGACAAAGGTTGCAACACAGGAACAAATTGAAAATTTCATTCCTGAATCTGAAGATATAGCAGAAGAGGGAAATGGTCTTGGAAAACTTGCAACGATTGACGAGGATGGTGTGACATTCAAATCGTATAAAGATGGGTCATTGCATCGGTTTACACCAGAGCGATCGATGGAAATTCAGTGGAATCTGGGCGCTGATATGATTTTTGCATTCGACGAATGTACCAGTCCGATGGATCCACACGATTACCAGAAACAAGCAATGGACCGAACACACCGTTGGGCACTCCGAAGTCTTACTCGGCATAATGAATTAGATACAGAAAAAGTTCAAGCATTGCTCGGTGTGGTTCAGGGCGGACGATTCGAAGACCTGCGTGCTGAATCCGCAAAAATACTTGCCGAGATGAAAACTGATAATGGTGACATGTTCGACGGGTTTGGTATTGGTGGATCGTTTACGAAAAATGATTTAGGAAAAACACTTCAAATCGTGAACGCAATTTTACCAGAAGATAAACCGCGACACTTACTCGGCATTGGTGAACCGATTGATTTTTTTCTCGGTGTAGAAAACGGATGCGATACATTCGATTGTGTTGCACCGACACGTATTGCGCGAAACGGTGGATTGTATACAAAGTCTGGACGCATCAATATCAAAAATTCTGAACATCGCCAATCGTTGATTCCGATCGAGGAAGACTGTGGATGTTATGTCTGTAAATCATATACTCGATCATATCTGTCACATCTATTCCGGTCTGATGAAATGTTAGCAGGAACATTGGCATCAATTCATAATTTATATTTTATTAACAAGCTCGTTGCTGATATTCGACAGTCATTGATCGATGAAAAATTCTACGAATTCAAGGAACAATTCTTGAACAAATACTATAAACAATAATCCCTTGACGGGATTTTGTTTTTGATTACAATCATAGGTCACATTTTCTTTAACTAAAAATTAATACAAAGATGTCAAAAACCAAAGGTCACGGTTATGGTCATACCGTAGGGAAAAATGATCACGGAGCGCGAGGCAATTCGGCTCAAAAAAATAACGTTGCAAACCAAGGTGGTTCACAGAGTACAGTCACCACAAATGTTTTCTTCCAAAAGGCAGCAGAAGGTAAAACTGTCAAAATCGGCGGAGCAGCTACACCAGCTACGATTCGTGGTATTAACAAGTCTAATAACACTCTTGTCGTAATGGCTAGTGAAAGCTTAAAAGAGTTTCACCAGAGCTCACCAAAAGTTGCTTTAGAATGCGGTGCCTCTACTAAATGTTACCAGGCAACAACTCATGCAGATGAGAGAAAGCTCACATTAACATTTGGTGATTCAGGACAAATTCAGAGAAAGTTACGTTAACCAAAAAACAAAAAAAATCACAGAAAGTAAATTAACAGGGCCCTTAGGTCCTGTAATTTTTTATTCCATATGTGGTGCTGATTGTTTTTCTTGAACAATTTTTAACAACAGCGGATGTTTTTGCAATTGCG
>CAZKPY010000028.1:0-7680 GCA_964554815.1 uncultured Candidatus Saccharibacteria bacterium
TCCATCTGCTTGTTTTTGTGGTAATGCTTCAAGTAAGGTGTAGCAGTCTTCGGTGTTGTTGTCGCAGGAGGTTAATGTCTGTATTCCTGGATTAAGAGGTGGAGTAAATTGACTGGTTGGCGGGTTTGCAAAACTTGCCCCAGGAAATGCAAAAGCAACAACAAGTAATATCGAGAAAAATAGTTTTTTCATAATAGTGTCAGTATAGCATTTTTATAACACAGGTAAAAGACATATTGCAAAATCTCTTTTCAGTATAAAAAGCCATGTTATAATCTTGAAAAATCATTCTTCATACAATTAAATAAATCACAAAATGAAAAATCAAAATTTCTACGTCGTTATTGGATTCTTAATCCTATTCACATTTCAATCACTTGATATCTTTGCTGCAGATTCAGCCTGGGTAGGTGTAAATGTTAAAATTACCAAAAACAAGAAAGGTGTAAATATGCAGATCGGTGGCGCAAAGCCGTCATTGCAGTTAGATTCTGCTCGCACGATTTCTTGGGATGAATTTAATTACTTTGCAGTATTAGATTCGACTAATAAAATTGTAGCAAAAATTTCTAAAGATAGTTTGAAAAAACAATTGGCTCCACCAACAGAATTTCCACAAATGTTTTCGAGTGGGTATTATAGTTGTTCAGTAAGCTCAAACCCTCAACCTCTTTTATCTGTATACACAGATAGTCCTAACATGATAAATATTAGTGGTTCTATACTATGTCTTAGTGGTTCTGAACAAAGTTGTCAAACTAGAGATATTAAAATTGATTGGCCAAATTCTGGCTCATTTATTTTTATGCAAAACGGATCATCGGCTGTAATTATTGACGATTATTTATACATACTCGTATTTCAGGTTGATATTCCATCTTTTAATAATTATATACCTAGAATTTATCGATATAATAAAGATAATTTAGCATTAGGTGGTACATTAATAACAACTACAGGCTTATCTTTAGTCACAACAAATAGTCCATTTACGATGACATCTGATGGTATAAACTTCTATTTATCTTATAATTCAGGTAATTCTATAAATAGTAATTTGATTGCTAAATATTCTCTTGTTGGAACGAATTTAAGTTATATATCTTCTAATTCATATGGAATTTCAACTGATTTCAGACATTCGTTTATAGTTGATAATGTCGGAGATTTAATTACTTACATATCAACACCTACACCAAAGACTAGGATATTCTCTATTACAGGAATTCTAATAAAAGAATATGATTCCATGACTAATCATTTTATGAATTATAATAATACTTTATATGGAACTAGTTCATCTACTTTTTCAAGTGTACCTTTTCTGTTTTACGAAAAAATAAACAGGTGACTTTATTAGAGATTTACCTGACACAATTGTGTCAGGTTTTTTATATAACAAAAAACCGCCGAAGCGGTAATTTGTTAAACAACTATCGAGCTGTCAATAATAGTTAAATTATTGGAAAGCTGGAGTGTTGAATGCAGTTTCGTAAGATACAACTGGTGTAGTTAAGAATGGTGCAATTGTACCAGTTGAAGTATCAGCTCCGTTTACAGAGAGAATACCAACTTTGTACTGACCTGAAACGTCACCTGCTGTAGATGTTTCTGAAATAGTAACAGTTACATCGATAACTGCTGTTTGCCCTTCAGCAACTTTGATTCGTCCTGATGGATCTACGATACCACCTGAAACAAGGTTAACTGATGAACTAACTGCTCCTGCTACGAGAGCTCCTGATCCTCCTGATCCAGCAACATAGTTACCAGAACCATTAACGATAGCGAAGCTTACACCTGTTGAAGGTGATGAAACTGTAGGAACAGTTGAATTGTTAGCTCCTGCTACTAGAGCAGCTGATCGAGGGATGTAGAAATCATTTCCTGTAGCAGTTACATTCAATCGAGCAGTGTACTGTACTGATGTAACAGCACCTGAAGTGTTGATTGTAGAAACTGGCGCAGAAACTGAAGCCATAGTTGATGATACACCCTGGATTCGGAATGTAGCAGCATATCCTGTAGCTGATCCTGTTCGGTTAGTTGATGATGTTCCAAGTGATGAACCTGTCTGATCAAGAACTGTTACCGCTGTACTCTGTAGAGTTGCAGATGGGAAATCAACTTTCAATGTGTCGCCAGTACTGAATTCTGTTCCAGCAGTAGCTGTACATGGAGATGTTGTAGATACACCATCACAGATAGCATTAACATCTGCAGTAACTTCGAATGAAGCTGTAGTGTCTTTTGCAATTGTAATTCGTCCAATTCCTCCGTTCAATGATGTTGAACCTGTTACAGTTGTATCACCAAATGTGATTGTTGGAGTAAGACCTGTAGCTGAAACTGTCATTGAAGAAATAATAGCTCCGTTGTATTTCAACTTGTAGTAAGAAGAAATCTGTGTAGCGTTAGTTACTCCAGTTGCAGTTGCAGGAAGAGCGATCTTGTAGATGTTCATGTCAGATCCTTCTGCTTTGATAGAGAATTTCAACAATGAAACATCGTTAGTTGTAGTTGTGTAGTTAGATACAACTGTTCGATCTTTAGGGTTGTTAGCATCTTCTGATACTTTAACTTTAACAGACGCAGATGTTGAAAGTTTCAAGAATCGTAGTGTCTGAGAAACTGAAGTTGAAGATGTTAGGATAGCTCCTGAAGCGTCCTGGTATCGGAGTGAACTAGCTGTAGCTGTCCAAACTGATGAAGCGTCTCCAGTATCAATTGAAGTGTTAGCAGATACTGCTACTGTCAATTGTGTTGTAGCGTTAGCCTTAACAACAACGTTGTTCAATGCAATTGTTCCTGTGTATGCAGTTCCGTCCTGTGAAAGGTCAGCTACATTAGCAGTTCCAACCATTGTTGATCCCTGCCATACAGTAACATTAGTCATGTATCGTGATACCCATGTTGAACCTGTTCCTGAAGTCTTGTTTAGACTCAAACGTAGGTTAGTAAGTTTGAGATCTGAACCAGCGTCAGCTCGAACCTCGAATGCCATTACTGGAACATTTGAGTTTCCTTCTCCAACTTGAACGTTAGAAGGTGATCCGAGAAGAGTCATTGACTGGATGTTTCCTGCTCCACCACCTAGTGTTGAAGATGTAGAAGTTGATGTAGAAGTTGTAGCTCCAGAACATTTAGCAACCAAAGCTGCTTTTGTCATTGGACCTGCTTTTCCATCTACTGTTAATCCAGCTGTAGCCATTTGAAAAGCTTTTACTGCGTTAGTCGTTTTAGGACCATATTTTCCATCTGCTACTAATGCAGGTGTAGCGTTAGCACAAACATTAAGGTTCTTTTGTAGACCCATAACGTATGCCTGTGGTACTCCAGCTTTAATAGTCATTGTTCCCATATCTTCTGCAGTTGCAGCTGAAGCGTAAGCTCCTGCGAAAACAACCATAGCAGCGATAGAAGAAATTATGAATTTTTTCATATTGTGTACTTAAGTTAATTATTAAACTAAAATTATAATTTTAATCTTCTGTTCTGTTTCGCAACAGACAGAACATTGTATGCGCACACATGCGACGTCGTCGTGTGCAGGTTGTTACTGTAGATTACTTGATTCATCTGACTAACAACCAAAGCGGCATACCTCGCCCGCGGCATTGACCCTGTTTTTAGGACGATCAATACCGCGCGCATGTTCGATAGTTCGAGACACTTTCGAATATGAGATAAATTATATCATAGAAACAATAATCTGAAAGATTTCAACTGGTTGTCCAGTTTTTTACCTCATCAGATTATTCTCTAAGACATAATAACGTCTCAAGGACGCATCTTGCGTTCCTGTGTATAAAGACGTTTCAACCCTTAAAATCTTACATTTTATAGATATTAGGGGTATTCCTATCTTTTTATACGTTTTTCATAGCCAATTTATACACTGCCCATCGCTTTTCCCCCTCTCGCATCAGAACACCGTGTTGGATTAACTCTTGTAAATCACGCTGAATGGTCTTTTCGCTACATCCATTAATGTTTTCAGATATGTCTTTTATGGTTACTTGTCCTTTAGAACGAATTGTTCTCATAATAGCGTCACGTCGTTCTTTTTTATCCTCACCTGATACTGATTTTATAGGTTTGTAATGTAGTGATACATATTGTGAGTTTTCTGGTTTTTCAGGTACTTGTTTTACTTTTTCAATAACACTAATCTCTCGTCGAGACGATTCTGTTGTTTTTGCAGTTTCAACGGCGTGACTCTTTGGTGGGTTATTTGAAATAATTGAATTTGTTTTTGGGGTACTAATTTCAGACAGTGTCTTTTTAGATTCCAATGTTGTGTTTATTTTTTTATCACCGTTTATGATGTCTGATATTGTATCTGTTATGTCCTTTTGTTCTGATTGATCTGCTATTTGGGTCGCTCGGAACGGATGAACTACATCACCAATACAATAGGTCATTATTTTTTCTTGAACGAATGCGGTAATACTATCGATTTCTGCTAAGAGCACTTTTGTGTTCATTTCAGAAATAAAACCTCCACGGTATGCAATTTCAAACAGATCTTTCATCTGTCGTAGTGCAATAGTTATTTTAGAAATATCACGGACAGTTGCATGTTCAGGGTTCAGTTCGATCGAATGCGTATTCGACATAATTAATAAAACACTGTTAATAATGTGGTTTTTAATAGTAATGTGGGCAGGTATATATGATGCTATCAATAGAGTTGCCTGATTAATTTTCTGAACTCGATACGATAAAAAAGACAGTAATTCTGTAACCGCAGGGATGGGTTCAGACTGGACCAATTGGGTGTCTGTATCAAAATTTTTCATATCGAGCATTATACTGACATTTCAAAATAAATCAAGGACATTTATATGTTTCTTTTCTTTGGTAAAAATAGGCTAGAAATTTATAAAAGACATCGAAAATTGACCCTGCCTAGTACCACTAAAAACAGCTAAATGAAAGAGCTTATGATATAATCATGGCTATATATGGCAAAGAAAAAATCAAAAGAAAATTCAGTTAAAAAGGACATCAGTAGATCAGATTCATCTGCTGAAAATCACTCTCCTTTTGTTGTAAAGACTGCTGGATTTTCATTCTTCTTTATTATTGGAATTCTCATGTTACTCGGGTTATTTAACTCTGGTGGAATTGTTGGAAATTTCCTCTACCACACAATTGCTCTCGGGGTTTTTGGTTATATTGGATTATTGTTACCCTTTACACTCTTATATGCTTCGCTCAGTGTTTTATTTCCTGAACGACTCATTCCTCGTGTCCTTGATATGATTACGGGCACCATTATTGTTATTTTTGCCACAACATTCCTGGCACTATTGGTTCCCTCTCTACAGTTAGGTGGATTATTAGGTCGTGGTGTTGGGTCACTGATGACCCAGCTATTCTCGCGTGGTGGCGGAATTATTATTTCTATTCTTGTTCTCTTGTTCAGTACTGTTTTTCTCTTCCGTTCATCAATCAATATCTTGGAATGGCTACAAAATGTCTTTGATAAATCCCAGTCTGATGAATACTCTGAGGATGATTATAATGTCCTTGAAGATTCGGAATTATCAGAACCGGAACCATTACCAGCAGCTGTACCAACACCTGCAGTAGACGCGTTTGAAATGTCTCTAAAAGAAGCCGAGCAAAAAAATCCAAAGAAACAAAACCCTGAACCAGCTGATCCTGATGCGTTCGCAGTAAATATGATGCCATTCTCAGAAGAATATGTTTTACCGCCATTATCATTACTATCGAAAAGTTCTGGGAAAGCATCCGTCGGAGATATTCGTGCTCGTGGAAACATTATAAAACAAACCCTTGCAAATTTCGGTATCGATGTAGAAATGGACGAGGTTTCAGTCGGACCAACCGTAACGCGTTATGCAATGAAACCAGCACAGGGTGTAAAATTAGCTCGTATTGTGGCGTTGAAACAAGATCTTGCACTAACACTGGCTGCGCACCCAATTCGTATCGAAGCTCCAATTCCTGGTAAATCCCTCGTTGGAATTGAACTACCAAACATCAGTAAATCATCAGTCGGACTCGGCAGCTTGCTCGAGGATGACCAATTTCAGAGCTCATCGAAACGATTGTTGGTAGCATTAGGTAAAGGTGTAACCGGAAAATCATACTTTGCAGATATTTCGAAAATGCCCCACCTCCTAATCGCAGGTACGACTGGTTCAGGAAAATCTGTTACCGTACACAACCTGATCATGTCATTATTGTATCGAAACACTCCTGATGAGTTACGATTAATCATGGTGGATCCGAAACGAGTAGAGCTCACATTATATAATGATATCCCTCACCTACTCTCTCCGGTTATCAAAGAACCTAAGCGAGCAGTACTTGCATTAAAATGGGCAGCAAAAGAAATGGAACGACGTTATGATCTGTTAGAACAAAATAAATGTCGCGATATAAAATCATATCAAGAAAACGTCGTATATCCAGCCTATGCTGATAAAAAACGAAATCTGGAAACTGACCCATTGCCAGAGAAAATGCCGTATATTGTTATCCTCATCGATGAATTAGCTGATATTATGCAGGCATACCCAAGAGAATTAGAGTCAGCTATCGTTCGTCTGGCTCAAATGTCACGTGCGACTGGTATTCATCTCGTCCTCTCGACCCAGCGGCCATCAGTAAATGTTATTACAGGACTCATCAAGGCAAACGTTCCATCACGATTAGCGTTGCAGGTAGCATCACAAATCGATTCACGAACCATTCTGGATACATCTGGAGCTGAATCACTACTCGGTGCGGGTGATATGCTCTACCAAGGAGGCGACATGTCAAAACCAGAACGTATGCAGGCAGCTTGGTTGCCAGAAGATGAGATTAAACAAGTCGTTAATTTTATCAAAAAGAAAAATCCTCGATTAGATGATCACATTATCATGAGTGAAACTCTCGAGGATGAAAAAGGTATCGTTGGATTAAACTTTGACGATGATTCAGAAAGCGATGATCCGTTATATGAAGATGCAAAACGTGCAGTAATCGATGCAGGAAAAGCCAGTACCAGTTATCTGCAGCGTAAATTAAAAGTTGGTTATTCACGTGCTGCCCGATTGATTGATATATTAGAAGAACGAGGAGTCGTCGGCCCATCTGATGGCGCAAAACCACGAGAGATATTATCAGGCGGTTCCCCATCGCAGAGTTCCCAGTTCGCATCTATAGATTCTGATGAATCTGAATTATTTGATGACAATGAATAAAAGGGTTATAATATAATAGAGTATTGTTTTATTTCAGATAACTAATTATAATAGTGCTATACGCGAGATCCCATATGAATCCCCATTCGAAAAAACAACACATTTTATCTGTCCGTTCTGGACTCATCATTGGCATGGTATGCCTGGGTGTTTTTATGAGCAGTCGTATTGTCCCAATAATACGTGGACCACAAATCAATCTGGAATCAATCCCTGAACACTCAGAAGTTTCTGAACCATTAATTAAACTCTCTGGTACTATCACTCATTCAAAAAAGGCAACCATTAATGGTACCGACTTGTTCATGACACCAGATGGTAAATTTAATGAGAGTATTCTCCTAAATACTGGATATAACGCTATTACCTTTCAAGTCAGTGATGCATTAGGTCACACAAAAGAAAAGCAATATGCATTCGTTCTCAAGGAAAATGAAACAGGAACATTCGCTGTTTC
>CAZKPY010000029.1:0-7542 GCA_964554815.1 uncultured Candidatus Saccharibacteria bacterium
CGTGTCCGAGATTGAAAAACTTATGCGTTTTGTAGAGCATCCAAAAACCCAATCCGATGATTGAGTAGGTGGCGAATGAGAGTAGAATGTTCAGTACGAGTTGCATAATTATTTTAAATCAATCAATGTTCCTTTTTGTATTTGTTTTGCAATAAACACATCGTTACCTATTGGATCTCCATTTTTATCAAATGTTAGATTTCCCATAATACCATTATATGCCGGCATTTTGTATAGATAATTCTTTATTTTTGTGGAATCTGTTCCAACCTGATCAATCGCATTAAAAATTATTTTCGTTGCATCATATCCTGCAACCGCAAACAATGCGTATGCTGGAGCAGTTTTGTATGCGGTTTTGTAATCAGCCATAAATACATCGTTTACTGCAGTGTTTGCAATTGCATCAACGTCGAGAATGATCGTTCCCTCAACCGTAGATCCAGACTTTACAAAATCATCTCCTGTCAGGAAATAGGTAAAGTATTGCATCTTGCCTCCCTGTTCGCGGACTACTTTTGCAATTTTTGTAGCAGTAGCACCTGTTTGCGCATTGATAAACAACGCATCTGCACCTGATTTATTAATCGTTACGCCAAACGGTTTAAAATCAAACACATCAGTTGCGAATGATTCGTTATATACCAATTCAATTCCCTTTTCTTTTGCGTTCTGTTCAAATGCGGTTTTTAATCCCTGACCATAATCTGTCTGTTCTGAAATGATAGCTACCTTTTTGTATCCTTTCTCCACCATTAATTCCGCCATTCTCTTTGCAGATGCTGAATCTGATGGCGCTACGCGAAAGATATAATCTCCTGCAGTACTGAGCGCAGGTGTTGATGCTGCCGGTGACATCAATACAATCTTATTCTCTTCTGCGATTGGCGCTGCAGCCATTGCCTCGCCTGAACACGCACCGACAATCATTGCGGTTACCTTGTCCACTGTTGCAAGTTTTTGAGCTGCAAGAGAAGCAGTCGTACCAACGCATTTTCCATCTTCATAAATAACTTCAATTTGTCGTCCATCAATTCCTCCGGCTGCGTTTACTTGATTAGTAACGAGCTCAACCGCGTTTCGCATCGGTTCGCCATAGGCAGCAGCATCGCCAGATAATGGTGCGATGAATCCAATTTTAATAGGACCAGCCTCTGCCGTAGAAGTATGGTTTTTATTTTGAACAACCTTGATAATAACAACAGCAGCTATAACAACTATGATGAGTGCCCAGATTTTTTTCATAAAGATATACTGATTTAAATTATTGCTGATAATCGACAATTTCTCCATTTTGAATCTGTTTTATAATATATGCATTAATTCCCACAGGATCTCCATTTTTATCAAAACTAATATTTCCAATAATTCCTACATGTGGTTTCATAGTGTAGAGATAATTTTTAAGTTTTTCTCCATTGTAGCCAACTTTTTCAATTCCACCTTTTAAAATATTTAATGTATCATATGTTAAATTAGAAAATATTGGATATGGTGCGTCTTTTCCAAATTTCGCTTTGTATTCAACTGCTAATTGATTACTCAACTCTTTATTTGAATCTGAAGCGATATCTAAAATAATCATACCGTTTACAAATGACCCGCTTTTTGCAAATTCGGTATTAGTAAAAATTCCAACTCCGTATAGTTGTGTATTATCTCCGAGATCGCGCAATTGTTTAGCAATTCGAGTTGCCGTAGTAGCAGTTTGAGGATTCATAAATATTGCCTCGGGTTTTACATCTCGAATTTTTTGACCAATTGCCTTAAAATCATTAGTATCTGGAGCGTAATTTTCATCTGCAACAACCTCAATTCCTTTTTCTTTCATATCAACAAGAAACGCGTTACGAAGACCTTGAGAATAATCAGTTTGTTCAGAAATTAATGCGACTCTTTTTATACCTTTAGATGCAACTAAATTACTTAACTGATGACTAAATCCAATATCAGAAGGATATGTTCTGAAAATATAATCTCCTGCATCAGTAATAGCTGGAGCTGACGATCCTGGTGAAAGTAATAAAACTTTTGCCTGTTCAACAATGGGTGCTGCGGCGACAGTTTCACCAGAACAAAGTCCACCAATAATTGCCTGAACTTTATCAACAGTCACTAATTTTTGCGCAGCAAGTGATGCAGCTTTTCCATCACACTTTCCATCTTCGTAAATTACTTCTACTTGTCGTCCGTCGATTCCACCAGTTGCGTTTAATTTTTCTACCATCAGTTCTAAACTATTTCGAGCAGATTCTCCATATGAAGCCGCGTCACCAGACAAAGGTGAAATAAATCCAATTTTAATCGGACCTGTTTCATCAGCTCCTTTATTTTTACTAGATCGAACGCCTACCACAATTAACACTACTACAATTACCAGTCCTAGAAACGCCCAAACCTTGTTATTGTTGCTTTGCATAAAATAGAATAAATCTCTCGATTTTTAGATTAATTATAAACAGGTAAAGTATATCAAAACCCCCTCCAAATCGGAAGAGGTTTTGATACTGGACATATTCAACAGTTGTGTGGTTTATTGAATTTTGAACGGTGATTTTAATTCGTTTGTTTTTTCATCATCCTCATCCCACAGATTATTGCGCAAGAGAACTTCTTTTACATTTTCTTTATATTCTTCTTTAGTACTTTGATTGATAAAAATATCATCTGCAATCTCTCTTCCTTCTTTCAATTCTTGAGGAACTTTTGCAATTCGTTCGAGAATATCCTCTTCTGTATCAGATGAACGTGCTCGTTCTCGAATTCTCTTCTCATAGAATCCAATTTCATCTCCTGCATCAACAAAGAAACATTTTACCTGATCACCTAGTTTTTCTTTGATACTTTTTGCACCTCTCACATCGACTTCAAAAATAATAATTTTTCCTTCCTGTTGCGCTCGCGCAATCTCACTGCGAAGTGTCCCATAAAATTTATTAGTGTACACCTCTTCATATTCCAAAAGTTCATCATTTTTTATTTTCTCCATCATTTCTTCAACATTGATAAAGTAATAGTCTTTTCCATCAACCTCATTACTTCCTTGTTTTCGTGTTGTAACTGAAACTGAGGTGGTAAATTTATCAGATTGATTTTCCATTATATATCCAACAGCTGTTCCTTTTCCGCCACACGATGGCGCACAAACGATAATTGCATTAACCTGTGACATAATTATTCTTGATAGTTAGCTTGTTTTCCATCTTTTATCATCAGTAACGCCGCATCAGAAATAACTCGTCCACGATCGTTAATTCCTCGAAGTGATCCTACTGCAGATTTAATTTTTGTATAATCAAAATTTTTGAGAGCTTTCACAATAGTATCTGGATTTGTATCTTTTGCATTATCAAACACGTCAAAGAGAATCTGAGTAATATCGTATCCATAATTCGCCCCAATAGTTGGCATGTAACCTGTCTGTGCTTTGAATTTTTCGATAAATGCTACATCTGATTCCTTTCCTGAAACGTACCAATTACCTTCGAACGGTGTTACATCTTTTGCAGTTCCGAATGAAGTAATTGATGTTACTGGAGTTTTAATACCCAACTGTTTAATCTGTTTTCCAATTGTTTCCACCATCGGACTGAACGATTCAACCATAATTACGTCTGGATTCGCTTTTTTTGCATTTTCAAGTACACCGCGGAAATCCATGATTTCCTTGGTAAATTTATCCTCAAATACAATTTTGATATCAGTATTTTTAATTGATTCCTTAAACGCTGCCTCTACTGCTACCCATGCGTCATTTTGCTCCATCAAAAATGCAACGTTTTTCAAGTTTCGTTTTTGTAACTCTGCAATCATCACATCCACCTGACTCTGCGCAGAAACCCAGTGCACGAAATTATACTCTCCTTCTTCGGCTTTTTCATCGTTTGCAATTCCAAAGTGCGGAATTTTTGCTGCTTCGGCTTTTGGACCTACAATATTTCCATCCTGAGAAGTGATCGACATCAGCATCTGTACACGATCCACCAAGATTAATTTCTCAGCTGCAGAGGCTGCCTTTACCGCATCTCCTGCGCTATCCTCAAAGATAAATTGATACTGTTTTTTCGTTGGACCGTAGTCTGCCTGTGCGAGTATTGTCGCCTGACGAAGTCCCTCGCCAAGAGCACCCTTTGGTCCTGACATCGGGCTGACCACTCCGATTTTAATTACACCATCGGTGCTGTTTGCAACATCTTTGTTTTTGTGACCTTTTACAATCACGACCACGATGAGCACGATAATAATTACTGCAAGAAAAATCCAAGACTTTTTATTGTTGTTTTGCATAGATATTTAGATTATTAATAAACAGACCAATTATAACAAACCCCCTTGCAAAGGGCAAAGGGTACTGTTTTTATTGAACTTTTTCCAGTTTCCAAGTTGAAGATTCAATATCTCCGCGATCATCAAAAGAATATTCAGTTTGGTAACCTTTGTATTTGTATGAATCAGATCGCAAGTGTTTCAGCACTTCATCAGTATTTTTTCCTTTCTCTACAAATGCCTTTACGAGCTGAATAGTTCCATCGTATGCAGAGTCGCTGTATGCACCCGGTTCTTTTCCATAGATAGCTTTATACTTATTCACAAACTCTTCGTTCTGCCGTGTATTGAATACAAACACTTTTCCAATACTTCTTGATAGATCACCTGCAGATCTATATTGAAATAATACGTCACCTATAATAGTTGCAGTAAATCCAAATTGTTTATATTTTTTTAATAAAATATTAGTACCTTCTTCAAATCCTCCAAAGAATATAACGTCTGGCTGATTATTTTTATATTTTGCCATAATCGTATCCACCATTCCTTCTTGACCGTAAGGAACCTCTTCATATCCTAAGACAGGAATACCTTTTGCTTCTAATGCAGCTTTATAAACAACCCCATTTGTTATATCAAACTCTTCGTTCATTACTATGATTAAAGGTTTTTGAAAATTATTTTCCGAAAGGAACTTATCCAATTCCTCGCGTTTTTTATCAAGCTTAGGTGCTCCAAATAAATTGTAGGTATAATCTTTTGATACAACATATTCAGACGTGTCAGCAGGCTGGTAGCTGATCAATTTATTTTGAGTAAAGATATCACTAGTCGCACTTCCGAGAAAACTCCATGCGGGACCAATCACAAAATCAGGTTTTGCAGTACTACTGATCATATTTTGCAATGCAAGAACTGTTTTTTTAGGGTCAGTATTGTCATCTTGATAATTCAAGTTCACCTTGTAACCATCTTTTTCCAAATCAGTTTTCGCCATTTCGATTCCGCGCTTCATTTCTTCAGAATCCTGTGCAGCATCACCTGTAAAACCGAGAACTACGCCGACATTAACCTCTGTCGAACCGATCATGCTTGTCTTGTTCTTTTTACTTGCATTAACACTGACAATGACGAGAACTATAATGATAATAACTCCGAGAATCGCCCAAACCTTTTTACTGTTGTTGTTTTGCATAGATATAATAAATTATTAATAAACGTTTCCAGTATATCAAAAACCACCTTGATGTCCAAAGTGGTTTACTTGAGATATTTCTGCTTATTTTTCAAGTGATCCTGATATGTTTTCGCGTAATGGACTCCGCCCTGACTATCATGGAGATAGTAATAGTACTGTGAATCCACTGGATGGAGCGCCGCGTCAATCATGTCATGCCCAGGATTTCCAATCGGCCCTGCCGGCAATCCTGTACGCGTGTATGTGTTATACGGACTATCCTTTCGTAAATCGCTGATCGTCAGACTGCTGCTTCCCTTTTGAATCGTATAGAGGAATGTCGCATCAACCTGCATCGGCATGTTTTTCGAAATTCGTTTCCATAAAATTCCTGCAATGGTTTTCGCCTCTTCTGCGTTGTTCGCCTCACGTTCCAGAATTGATGCCATGATGATTATTTCCCGAGTCGATCGAGTTTTGCCGTAAATTTTTTCCACGGTTTTATCACCATCGAAATCTGCAGAGAATACTTTCATTTTATCGGTAAATTCGTTTGATAACGCATTGATTACATTATCAACAGGACTGGTTCGGAAAAAATAATACGTTTCCGGAAACAAAAATCCTTCCTTATCCTTTGCTGTAGCTATGAAATCCGATACTGGAAAATCAGGAATTGATTTCGAGAGAATATCACCCATAGATTTGATCGTGATTCCCTCAGGGAATGTTACCTTGATCCGACTATTACCATACACACCATGACTGGTTCGATATGCAATCGAAAAAGCCGTTTGTGGTTTCTCGAAAATATAATCACCAACCACGATTGGTTTATTTCTCCAAGCTGTCGAGAGAATAACATGGAACCACGGTGCAGAACGTACAACATTATTCGTTTCTAGTACTGATGCGAGATCCTTAATCGTCATACCTGGATACACGGTCACAATAGTATCTTTCTGAAAATCTTTTGGAGCGCTGGAAATATAAATAACCCAGACAAACATCCCAATAATAATTCCAACTACAGCTAATACGACATAACGAAAAAACCCGGAACGAGATTCTGGGGTTGTTTCTGGAGTTATTGTTGGTGATAATGTGAACTGTGGATCCATAATTTAAATAGGTAGATTTGCTGGTGGTTCTGCCTTTTGCGCAGCAATACGTTCGAATGATCCGGTCGTAGATACGCGCCCTGGGAAGTGAAATATTGTTGCTAACTCTTCGGAGTTTAGTGTAAATGGTTTTTTACCATCTTTACTTACTTTGAAAAATTTCAAAAACGGTTGCAAACTCGTTGCAGGCGGATAAAAATATGCACGCTGTACGTAGAGTTCAAACATTTTTTTCTGTCGTCGATGTACACGAATATCATTCCAATCTTGCCATGGAAAATCAAAGTTGTTTGTTAATTCTGCAGCATCCATCACGAGTGAATTATAGGTCGAGAGTTTCGGTGCAGCGAATTGACGCAGCGCACTGGTGACTTCGGGTGGTACGCGCATTCCATTGAATACTTCTTTTTTCGCATAATACAATATTCGAATACCAACATCAAAACCAAATTTCGCAATGTTACGCTCCAACCGATCAACGAGATCTTTTTTATCTGGTGGTAGGTTTCGGTAGCCACCAACACTGGTTTTCTTTCCCTCGATATCTACAGATGTCGATGCATAATCATCCATCATTTTATTAATCAATCGTCGCCCCTGTGCATGCCAATCTTCGACATCACCCTTGTCATTTCTGAGGTGTAAAAATTCCTCTTTTTCACCGAACAGATGTTTGAAAAATGTCACCTCGCCAGTAGATTCACGGAGCTTCAAATCTTTTCCTGCAGCTCGTACGAAAATTTGTGTCCATAATTGTTCACCTGGTTTCAGAGATCCTAAAAATTCCAAAAATGGTGTCATCGGGTCGATTTTTTGTTCTTCTTCTAATTGTAATGATTTACTGTCCATTCCGTAATCTATATAGGTCTTGATCGGATAGGCATCCTCTTTTTCAAGTTTCATTTCAAATGCACGAACTTCCCAATCACCTCCTGGTTCGAATTTCGGAACGAATTTTGTATAATCTTCTACCTC
>CAZKPY010000030.1:0-6045 GCA_964554815.1 uncultured Candidatus Saccharibacteria bacterium
TGCTCTTGGAATAGAGCTTTTTCTATTATAAAAATCTGTTATACTAGCCCCATATGAAAGGCAAAAAACTCGCATTTATCGATTTGGAAACAACAGGATTAAATCCTTATGATCATGAAATTATTGAAATCGGATGTTTGATTGCAAAACAAAATGAAAATAATGAATGGGTGACCGTAGACGAATTTGAATTCAAAGTAAAACCAGATCACATTGAAACTGCACAGCAGGATGCATTACGAGTAAACCACTACAGTGAGGCTGATTGGATGTTCGCACATACTCAACAAGAGGCATTGGCAACCCTTGCTAAAAAATGCGAGGCGTGTGTCATGGTAGGGCAGAATGTCAGTTTCGATTATTCGTTTCTCGCTACTAAATTCGGTGAATACAAAATAAAAGACCCGTTTTTCTTTGCGAAATTAGATACGATCTCATTGGCATATATGCGTTTCCGCAAGGATCCGAACATGAATAATTTCTCTTTACGCGAATTATGTGAGCGATTGGGAATTAAAAATGAAAAGGCTCATACAGCATTGGCTGATATCCGTGCAACATTTGAAGTGTTCAAGAAATTGATGGTTATATAAGAAAAAGTGCACTACTTGCGCTTTTTTTTATATATGGTATAGTTATTTCGAATTTTACATTATAAATAATCTAAACCAGTTAAAATGACAAAAAACATTCTACTGGCGAAAGATATACGTAGCCAGCAAAAACAACAAAAAAGACAACTTGCCCTTGAAAAAGAGAATCAACGAGCGCAACAGAAATTACATAAACAAAGAAACAAGAGTTACAACGAATTTACAAATCCTGTAAAAGTACTAAAAGCCGATTTATTACTAATTATGGATGAACTAAAGACAGAAGGCATTATTACTTCATTTGAAAGGGATAATGGAACTTCGTCACTTGAAGGTAGTACTCATGCATCTTGTTCTATTACTCTGAATTGTAATAAGGTAATTCAATGTTCTGTTGCATTTTTGTTACGATCAGATGAATTATTGCCATTTTCAGAAAATTCAAAAGGGCTCAGTATTAAATTGATGGTTAATAAGTTAATTGCAAATTACTATCTTTTAAAAGAGCGATTGATTGCATCAATCACTGTACGGCAGTCGGGGTTGCATCATGAATATGAAACTCTTAAAAGAGCGATTGATTACATAAAACGCCATTCAACGGGGTCTCTTCATTCAGTTCGACACAGTACACCATATGAAGATACAATTTTTAAAATTGATCTGGTATTTATGTGGAAATCTCATAAGGGTCCCATTCCTGGTCCGTTCATTGATGTGAAATCGAAGTTTCCATCGTATAAAATTGCATTAGCTGATTGGTATAAACTTGAAAACCGAGATCAGTATGGTTTTCCAATGTATATTAATGACAATGAATCTGATTACAATTTTGAAAAATTTATGGAACGAGTCATTGAGCGGGGCTACGAAATGCATGGTAGAGATTAGATAGTACTTTTTATAAGTACTTTTTTTATTTCAAAATTCTGGTAGTGTGGTGATACTTATGTGGAATTTGAAACATCTCTACAAAATAATCACCAAACCCGGCCGTGGAAAGTCGGTTTTTGTCGGTGTTTCAGGTGGAGTTGATTCGTCGGTTACTGCACTACTTCTGAAATTATACGGATACAATGTCACCGGAGTTTTTATAAAAACGTGGCAGCCTGATTGGATAGAGTGTACGTGGCGTGATGAACGACGTGATGCAATGCGAGTATGTGCACACTTGGAGATTCCGTTTATCGAACTTGATTTAGAAAAAGAATACAAACAAGGAGTCGCAGATTATATGATTGCAGAATATAAACTCGGACGAACACCGAATCCAGATGTCATGTGTAACCGCGAGGTAAAATTTGGAGGATTTTTGAAATGGGCGTTAGAACAGGGAGCAGATTATGTAGCGACAGGTCACTATGCACAAAATATACATAATCAACTTCACAAGGGAATTGATGAGTCAAAAGATCAATCGTATTTTGTGTGGACATTAACAAATGATCAGTTGAAACATATTTTATTTCCAGTAGGGAATTTACAAAAAAAACAAGTTCGAAAACTTGCAAAGAGGTACAATGTTCCAGTAGCTACAAAAAAAGACTCACAAGGAATTTGTTTCATTGGTGATATTGATATGAAAGATTTTCTCTCTCATTATATAGATAAACAACCAGGTAATGTCATAAATACAGAGGGTGAAATTATCGGAACTCACGACGGAGTGTTGTTTTATACATTGGGTGAGCGACATGGATTTGTAATAGATAAAAAAACAACCCACGATAAGCCGTATTATGTAATCGCAAAAGATTTAGAACATAATCTGTTGACCGTATCACAGAATTTAATGGTTAATAAAAAACAAGAATCTATCACCCTGGTAAATTGTGTTTGGAGAATACAGCCGCAGCCAGAAAAATCATATAAGGCACAGGTTCGTTACCATGGGGAATTTAAAGATTGTGTAATCACCCGAGAAAACAATTCCGAGATTGTTTCGTTTAATGAAACAGATATGACCATTTCATCCGGCCAATCTGTGGTAGTATATGATAACCATATTTGTATTGGAGGCGGCGTCGTCGCATAATTATTATGAGAAAAGTTTTTGAAATCGGTATCATTGTTTTTGCAATTGTCGGAGTTATTTTTACCGGCGTTTTTGTTGCGATGCAGTTTGGATTATTAAATGTACGAGGTTCGATTAGTGAACGAAATAATTCACTAAAGAGCGGAATACTCTCAAATAAAAAAACTCACCTGACGAACGATTCACGCCCAGTGTTATTGTGCGAAATTCACACACTCTCATCATATGCGCCTGAAACAGCTCAGCATATTTATATCGTACTACAAGAAAAAGACGACATAGATCTGGTAAAAAATATGATTACCATCGCCAGTCGCAGGTTTTCGAATAATGCAAAATATATAAAGAGCATAAAAGACTGCCAAGACGCAACGACGTATGATATTTCAGAACCATTATCACAAACCGCGTTTGCATGGGCGGATTCTGCAGAATGGACAGTTATGAAATCTGCATTCATTCGAGATCAGGATTATATTCGTGATGCTGCAAAAGCAGCTGGAATTTCACCACGATTATTATTAGGTGGTGTGATTGGTGAACAGTTTCGATTTTTCACAAACTCTCGAGATTCGTTCAAGAGATACTTTGAACCATTGAAAATACTTGCCTCACTTTCAAAATTCTCATTTGGTATTGCAGGTTTAAAACCGGAAACCGCAAAACGAATCGAGGAAAATCTACACAATCCAAAATCACCATTTTATCTCGGATCTGGTATGGAAAATATTATAACTTACCCAGCCGATACGACTGATTTAGACTCAATCCGCTTCGAACGTATTACTGATACAAAAAATACATATTTTTCATATCTCTATGTTGGATTGTTTATGCGACAAGTTACTGCACAGTGGGCATCAACAGTAGATATTTCGAACAATCCGGGCGTATTGGCAACACTGTATAATCTTGGGTTTAATCGATCAATTCCGAAACTGAACCCTGCACCGGGTGGTGCACCAATTACAGTTAATGGTGAAGATTATACGTTCGGAGATTTAGCTGATGAATTTTATTATTCAGGCGAGTTGTTAGAAGAATTTCCGTATTAATGTTTTTGTTTAAAATAATACTTGTTGTATTATTTTTATTTGTGATATACTTTTTGTGTATGGTACTTTTTGATTCAACACTTTTATTATTTATTGCGAAAATCACACTCGCGATGATTCTCGGATTATTATTAGGGCTCGAACGAATCTACGCACATAAAACTGTCGGACTGCGAACTTACGCACTGGCATCAGCGGCAACATGTTTTTTCGTAACGATATCATTATATATTGGTGCGAATGTTGCAATATCAGGTGACAGCTTCAGTCCTGCACAAATCGCC
The DNA here is from genome assembly GCA_964554815.1 of uncultured Candidatus Saccharibacteria bacterium. Lineage (GTDB taxonomy): Bacteria > Patescibacteriota > Minisyncoccia > Phycocordibacterales > UBA1006 > CALMMZ01. The sequence goes on from CAZKPY010000030.1 coordinate 3,968, forward strand.
GCAGCAGTAATCACTGGTATTGGATTTCTCGGTGCAGGGTTAATCTTTTTCAAAGACGATCATGTGCAGAATTTAACCACCGCTGCAGGATTATGGATGTGCGCAGGTATCGGTATGGCAGTTGGATTCGGAATGTGGCGTGAGGCAATATTCGCGACTGTATTAACATTCTTTGTATTAGGTGTATTATCTACAGTAGAGCGTTATATCAGATTAAATTTTTTCCCTGATCCAAAATTCGAAAACAAGGAAACAACAGAGGCGGTAAAAGCACCTCGAAAGATAGCTCGAAAACCTAAAAAAACAGTATAGTTATTTATTCATTTTAACTTTTTATTTTTTATGTCATTTTTTCTCATAGCATTAATTGCAGCAGTAGTAGGTCAGATTATTGGGTGGGCATGGTTTATGCCATTGTTCGGTAAAAAATGGATGTGGGTTGTTACTGATAATCAATCTCAAGAAATGCAATATCCGATGTGGGTACCATTATTGATTAATTTAATTATTAATTATATTTTCGCATTTGCACTATTCTTTGTCTTTGGAATTCTCGGCGTACCGAATTTAGCGGCCGCATGTATCGTCGGTGCAATCGTACTCATCGGTTTTGCATTACCAATGCAGATTGGGGCAGTATTATGGAATGGAAAAGCTTGGAAAAAACAACTCGCTGGTTTTGGAATTTCTTTCGGATTCCAAATCATCTATTTCGTAGTCATGGTATTATTATTCAACTGGCTAGCATAATAAAAAAGCAACAGAAATGTTGCTTTTTTATTATTTACATGATATCAAGATAAAAAATAAAATACCAACCATGCAAGAAAGCCATAGACCATTTTTCATAGTAACCTTTGATTTTTCAAAAGAAGAATTTGAAGAGAAACTATCAGAATTTGATTTAAACCAAATTGAAATTACCTCGATTAACGATATCCATTTCATTACAAAATTTCGTAAAATGCAACCTGAGCAAATCTTTATTGATGGTCGCATTCCAGCAACATTACGAGTACAGGAATTAATACAGGATTGTGTTACTTATTCAAATCAAGATAAATTTGAATTAATGGTACAATCGTTTAATGAAAAAATAAATCTCACAGGGATAACCCATGTAGGTGACTTTAACGAATTAAAAAATGTATTAGAAAATAGAATAAAAGTACATGAAAATACTTAGCAACTGAAAGTTGCTTTTTTATTTATCTGTGTTATTATATGAACAAACAAAAAAGAAAATAAAATGAAAAAATGGCAATTCTTCCTAGTAGTATCTTTACATTTAATGACAATATGGATCCTTATTACTAAGGCTACTAAAATGTTCACCAGAACAGAAGGTAAAATCGTACTGATTCAGAATGGTTTCGTAGGTGTTGATACAGACGGTAATAATGTATCTGATATTAAAGTTGAAATTACTGACGTACAGTTTATGATGGTTACCAGTGCAAATCTGGATTATGATTTACCGGTAGTGTTAAATCAAAAGAATGAAATTCTTGAATTGAATTTTACAACCCATCCATTATCAGCGATTTCTCCAGATGCCCTCAAAAGGCACAAAGAAACGTTTTTCTGGAAGAGATAACGCAAAATTTATGGAACAAGTCAGTCAATAGACTGGCGCTTTTTTTATTACTAAATTTATGCTACATTCGACATATTATGGAATTAAAACCACTGACATCACCAGAAATCCGCAGTCGATTTCTACAATTTTTCGAGAAACGCGGTCACGCGATTTTGCCGTCTGCGTCCCTGGTTCCTGAAAATGACCCCTCAGTACTCTTTAACACAGCTGGCATGCAGCCACTCGTTCCGTATCTTATGGGACAGAAACATCCACTGGGAAACCGCCTGGCATCATGTCAGAAATGTGTACGAACAGGAGATTTGGATGATATTGGAGACAATCGACATTTCTCATTTTTTGAAATGCTTGGAAATTGGTCTTTGGGTGATTATTTTAAAGATGAAGCAATCGCATGGAGTTATGAATTTTTAACTGATAAAGAAGAAGGTCTTGGGCTTGATCCTGCGCGTCTCGCGGTGACCGTTTTCGAAGGTGA
>CAZKPY010000030.1:6055-7065 GCA_964554815.1 uncultured Candidatus Saccharibacteria bacterium
GCCGTTTGACCAAGAGTCGAAAGATATTTGGATGAGCTTGGGAATTCCAGAACACCGAATCTATGCACTGCCTGCGGACGATAACTGGTGGAGTCCTGGGGACAATGGTCCATGTGGTCCGTGTTCAGAAATGTTTTATGATATGGAGGGACAGTTCGTTGGCAAGGAACTTTCACACGCTGAATTTTTGAAACAGATTGACGAGGAAAACTTCATCGAGATTTGGAATGACGTATTCATGGAATACGAGAAAAAAGATGGAAAGGTTGTCGGAAAACTTTCTCAGAAGAATGTTGATACTGGTGCAGGACTCGAGCGTATTACGGCGGTGATGCAGGGAAAGAAAACGGCGTATCATACAGATATTCTTAGTGCTGTAATGGAAATGATAAAAGCAGAATCAAAACAATGGAATGAGCGTTCAGCAAGAATAATTACAGATCATATTCGAACCTCAATGTTTATGATAGTTGATGGAGTTTTACCAAGTAATAAAGATAGAGGTTATATATTGCGACGCTTAATAAGACGAGCAGTTATGCAAATTAATAAACTTGAGTTATCTGATAATTTTTTATCTGCAGTAGTTACTATTTTATCTACAATTTATACTCCTATCTATCCTGAGTTATGTACTTTTAGTATTTTAAATACCTTAGAAGCAGAAGAAAGTAAGTTTAGAAAAACACTGAAAGATGGCCTAAAAGAATTCTCAAAAGGTATCGATCCATTTATTCTCGCGACAACCTATGGGTTTCCAATTGAATTGACCGAGGAACTTGCGAGGGAAAAGGGAGTTACAATTGATCGTGCAAAGTTTGATGCAGAAATGAAAGCTCATCAGGACTTGTCACGTTCAGGTTCAGAACAAAAATTCAAAGGAGGACTCGGTGGAACATCTGACAAAATTGTCCGATCTCACACAGCGCACCACTTGTTACTCGCGGCGCTTCGCCAAGTGCTTGGCGAGCATGTACATCAGAGGGGCAGTAATATTACCGATGAACGAA
>CAZKPY010000030.1:7075-7224 GCA_964554815.1 uncultured Candidatus Saccharibacteria bacterium
CGAATCGATTTTGCACACGATGCAAAAATGACTGATGAACAAAAATCAGCGGTTGAAAAACTTGTGAACGAATGGATTACGAATGATTTACCAATGCAGCGTGTTGAAATGCCACGAGATCAGGCAGAGAAAATCGGTGCTGAAATGGA
>CAZKPY010000031.1:0-7097 GCA_964554815.1 uncultured Candidatus Saccharibacteria bacterium
ACCACCGATTAACGTTACTAAAAAAACAACCAAACCGGTTGTGAAAAATGTAATGCCTCAACCAATTAAAAACACACCAGCACAAAATGCCAGAGTGGAACAATGGATTTTGGAAAACTTTGAACCCAAAGAAGAATTACAGGATCTGAAAGTAAAACATCAGAATTGTATTTCCGAAACCGACAAAAAAGTTTCAAACACATTTGTCCCGGCTGAAGAAACGGAAAATTACCTGATCATCAGACCCTGTATAAAACAATCTGAAATTAAAGCCTATCAGTGGGTGCGCATAATAAACGGTGCACTGACCGCAATCCGATTGGAAATTGGCTTCGACCAAAACGTAATTAGTGTTTGGAAAAAAGACACTGATCCTGATGCGTTAGGTCAATTGCCGGATTATCAGATTCCGGTGGCAAAAAAAGTTTGGGATGTGCAAACACTGGAAACAGATTTTGCTTTCATTATCTCCTACAAAACTCTTAACTATAATGGAGATGTAGAAGTTATCGAAGTAGACATTCCGTAACAAAAAGTTAAAAACAATGCAATATTGCAATCACCTAAAACCCTTACAGCAATGTAAGGGTTAAAATTTATCTCTTGGTAATTATTTTATCAACGATTCCGTATTTTACAGCTTCATCAGCAGTCATAAAGAAATCTCGGTCCATATCTTTCTCGATCTTATCAAGCTTTTGTCCGGTGTTTTTCGCAAGGAGCTTGTTCATGTTCGATCGGATTTTCAGAATCTGCTTTGCAGAAATCTCGATATCAGATGCCATTCCCTCGGCACCGCCTGATGGCTGATGAATCATCACCTCGGCATTTGGCAGAATGAATCGTTTCCCCTTTGCGCCGCATGACAAGATCATTGATCCCATTGATGCTGCCATTCCCATACAGACGGTTGCTACGTCAGGTTTGATAAAGTTCATCGTATCGATAATCGCAAGTCCTGCGGTTACAGAACCTCCTGGGGAATTAATATACAATGTAATGTCTTTTTTCGGGTCTTCACTTTCCAGGAACAACAACTGAGAAACAATCAAGTTTGCGATATCAGAATCTACCTGAGTTCCGAGGAAGATAATGCGTTCTTTTAATAATCGTGAATAAATATCGTACGCTCGTTCACCCATGGGCGTTTTTTCGAGCACGGTTGGTACTAAATATGACATAAATATAAATGGTTAGAAAATAGTAAATTAACAAGTTTCAAGGGCAACACAATCAGAAAATGAGCCTTACAGGGTCTGGAAACTGCTAAAACTATAGCATATAAAGGGTTCTGGAAATAGACCTTGACAATAGGTATATATTGTGCTATCATAGTAGAGAAATATTTAATTAAACAATTTTTTAAATCACCTTGTAAAATCAAAAAATCATGACACAGACACAAATTTACTTCGCAGTAGCTACTCTTTTCGCAGCTATTCCATTTGTTTACTACGGTATTCGAGCTTGGAACAAAAGAAAAGCAAACAAATCAGGTTTTGACCACTCGACCTACATGCCAAAAAGTACGACGCTTAACCTTAATCCTAAAAAACCTATTAACGTAGGCGGAAAGGTTGCATCATTTTTCAGTGCAATTGGCGGCATTCTTTCAAGTATGATTCCTAACAAAGGAGTTAGATTTGAAAGCTTCGCAGACTTCTTTGCCTGGTTCGCAGGCGCTGATTTAGAAGTTTGGCGTACGATGCCGTCACCAGTTCGCAAAAAACGTACCGGTTTCGGTATGTTGGTGTTTGCAGTAATTGCAGCCTCTGCATTTTTAGCTGGTAGAACATGGGGTGACATTTTTCACTCACAAACTGCTGGTATTGTAATTGGTATCGGTTGGTTTTTCTTGATTTGGGCGCTTGACCGTGCTGTTATTGTTTTTATGGACAATGACCACAGTAACAAAAGAGCTGTAGTATTAGCCAGATTTGCAATGATATTTTGTATTGCGTTTGTTAATACAACATTTATTGCAATGGAAACGTTTTCAACTGAAATTGCAACACAAATCAGAAAAAACAAAGACAACCAAAAAGCATTAGTAGCCGATTCGATTACTAATGTAAAAAACAATTTACAAAAACAGAGAGATGCAGAATTTGCAACAATGACTTCGTTTAGCGACGCTTACACTACTGCTACCGGTACACAACAACAACTGATAGACAGTCAGCGTGCAACTATTGCTGCGCGTAGAAACGAATTGATTGGTGAAGTTCAGGGTAACATCGGAAGTGGTAAAAAAGGCTACGGCGATGCTGCAAAAACTAAACAGGCAATGCTGGAACAAGATGAAGCAACCTTGGCAACAATGATTGCGCGTTTTGACGAGACAAAAACATCGTCACCGGAATATCTGGCGTTGCAGGATGCAAAGGCAAAGTACCAGAGACGTGAAGAACAATTAGTTGCTGAGATTGCAAAAGCTGATGCATTTATGGCTAGTCAGACAGAAACGATTACTGACAGTAAACAAGATGGTTATGCCGACCGATCGCAGGCTATGTGGTTGGTTGCAAAAGATAACAAAATTTTGTTTTTCTTTTTCTTCCTGTTCTTCCTAACCCTGGAATCAATGGCAGTGTTGATGAAATTGATGTCTGGTAAAGATAATTATGATGAAGCGGTTCGTTTAATAAAGAATGAGCATGCAGTCATGAATCAGCAAGCAAAAGCGCTTGATCTGCAGACCAAGACAAACAGTTATCAAATAAACATGGCGGGTTTAATAGAAAACTCTATTGGTACACAGGTAACTCATGCGAACAAAGTTAAATCTTCATTGATTTCGCTTTACAATAGCTCCTATGACAAACTTCAACTTGCACAACAGCATTTAAATGCGATGGAAGCTTTGGAGTTTGATGATCCGGAAGTAGGAAAAGCAGTTAAAGATCAATTAAAACAACAGTACATTAGTCAGTTTACATCAATTGGTTCACAATTAAATTAAAACGATTACCAACCGGTAATTCAAAGAGCTCAACAACCGTTGAGCTCTTTTTTCATATCTAAATAATTTTATTTCTGCGCTTCTAACCAGTCGAACACCGCAGTATTAGTAACGATCTGTGTTACATATGCAATTACATTTGCTTCCTCTACTTGTTGATCTTTATACATTTCAAGTATCTGAGCAACTTGGGCTGCAACTTTATCAGCATCAGGTTTGATATCGAATTCGTTTGCAATTGAATCGAGAGATAATTGTACCTGTACGCGTTTTACTGCCTGTTCTTTCCATTGTGATTTCAATTCATCAAGAGTGATAGCTGCATGTTGCAAATATCCATCGATATTCATTCCTGACATTGATAGGTCATATTTGAATTGTTCGAGCATTTTATTCAATTCGAAATCTACCATACTGTTTGGAACTTCAATACCAGATTTTTCGATGATTGCTTCGATGATTTCAATACGTCGTTTTTCGTGAGCGTTCACTTCCTTTTCCTTGCTCATGTTTTCTTTTAATTTTGTTTTGAAATCTTCTACTGATTCGAATGCTCCCAATGATTTTACAAATTCATCATTTAATTCTGGTAAATCTGCATCTGCAATGTTCTGGTGGTTATGATCGTCATGATCGTGTCCATCATCATGCATTTTCTGGTGAGCTCGCATCTGTCGGATTTCACGAATTGCATTTTCTACTTCTTCGTCAGTGACAGTACTCTCGATTGCAGATTTGTTTTTTTCCTCTGCTATTTTTTTTACATCTTTTAATTCTACCAGCGGCATAACATCAGTAGTAACGATATATTCAACATCTTCGTTTGGTGCAATCTTTGAAAGTGAAACATTAGGCTGTGCAATTGGAAATTGTTTTGAATCGCCAATGATAGTTGGATAGTGTTCAGTGAATGCCTGTTCTGACATTTCCATCCATAATCCCATATCACCAACTTTTTCTATAATAGTTGATTCAGGGATGTGTCCCGCACGAAACCCATCGATTTTCAGTGTATTTTGGAATCGTTCCATTGCTGATTTTCGGAATGTTTCGATAATTGACGCAGGAATTACAGCAGTGATTTTCACAGAGCTGTTTCCCAGTTTCTCCACAGTAGTTTTGATATTTTTTGTAGTCATAATCGCCACTTTATCAGAAAATAGGGAAAATGCAAAAAATTGACTTTCAGGAACTAAATGACTAGTATGGTTATAAACAAAGCAAAAAAGCATGAGACAACAAAAGAACATAATGCATATCTACGTGATATGGACGTTAAAAATCAGCATTGCCATCTACATGTGGTTAAACTTCTTCTTTGACAATCTTCCGGGGACATTTAAATTTATTGCCGTGGTATTTTTTATTCTGGAATTTATGGAACGTTTTTTTGTAAACCTCCACAAGGAAATCCATTTTAATAATTTCTGGGATTACACTGTCGATAATTACGATAATTTCATTCTTTCGTGGCTCGCTAATTGGGCAACTTTCTGGCTAACATTTACCCTGATTGTTTATGTCATGGTATTCCGACATGGAACGTGGACTGGAATTATTGGCGGAGCGATTATTTATTTTGGATTACTTCTTTGGTTTACTGACAGAGCAGCAAAATTTGCGTTCTTTTTAAAAACAAAGTTTGATGAAATGAAGATTTTCTTGGAAAATATTACATCACCTTCTGAATAGTAATTAACTATTACATATTCTATGCTACCGTGTTCGGTGGCTTTTTTCTTGCATTTATTTCTTGAAAGGTTCATAATAGTAGCATTAACCATTAATAAATTAAGGTATCAATAACTATATATGAAACAAATGATTCACAAGATGTATAATCCAGCGAACGAAAAACTAGGACTCTTTGTATTGCGTCTAACGCTTGGTTCTATTTTTATGGTTCATGGAATTGCAAAACTCTCTAATATGGAGGGAACTATCGGATATTTCGGGATGATTGGATTTTCAGCATTCTGGGCATGGGTAGTCGCATTGGTTGAAACAATTGGTGGAGCTGCAGTGATTCTGGGTCTTTGGACTCGAATGGTATCGTCATTATTGGCAATCACTATGATTGTAGCAATATTTTCTGCAAAGAGCGGCAAGGGATTCGGAGCAAGTGAACTCGAAATTGCACTGCTGGGTCTATCACTCGGAATTGGATTGATCGGATGTGGTAAATGGAGTATGTGCAATATGTGGCACAAAAAAGACTGCAAAACCTGTAAAGATGGCGTTTGCTGCGGATGTAATTGTGAATCTAAATAAGCCTAAATAACAATAAAACCCTTATAAATTAAGGGTTTTATTGTTATTTTAAGGGTAAATATGGGTCAGAATACTTGACAGATATGTATTAATATGGTATCATATGGGTACAAAAGAATAAATTAATCAATCACTCAAAAAACAATTAGAAAATGAAAAATTTCATCAAAACCACCGTAATCGCAGTAATCGTACTTTTAACAGCAACTTCAGTTTCAGGAAAGTCTCCTAATTGGACAAGTATCACCAGAGTAAAGGTAGATTCGATCCACTCAAAAATTGAGTACAAAGCAGTTGAAAAAATTGCCGGAAAGAATGTATCAATCAAACTAACAGTTTATACCAATCCTAAAATTGAAAACAAACTGTTCACTGCTGTAGAAAACGAAGACTGCAGTAATTATACACCAACCAATACAACCATTGCAAAAAATTTCTCTAAAATAGAAATTAAAAATGCAGAAGAAAATTTGTCGGTAGTATATGAAGATTTGCTGATTGAAAAAAATGTGCAGCTGCCGATCGCATACGCACAAAAGTAAAATTTCATAGGGAATATAAAAAGAGCTCATAACATTGTTATGAGCTCCCCTTAATTATGCAGACTAATTTTCAAATATTACTGGTAATGTTTTTTCATACTCTGGTTTCCACGGCGCCTCACCATCTGACGGGTCGTCTTTTTTAAATAATATCGATCCGACACCGGTGTAGGTGAAATTGTCAGGGAGTTTAATTTCGAATTTTACATTAGTGGTTACCATCCAATCTTGGGCTGTTGTTGCAATTACTGTTGCAAATGTTTCACCTGATGCTTTACGTAATTCTACTGGGAATGATCCCTCGAAAAACCAATACCCCGGAACTTCGCCTGTGATACTTTGTTTCGGTTTCACATGATCGTTCTCATTTAAATTTTCAAACGTAATTACTGAGGGTGCAATAATTTCGGGAATTTGTTCTACCTGTTGTGGACCGACGGGTGCCTGAGTTTTTCTTGGTAGAAATGTACCGATAACAAAAGCAGCGACGAGTGTGATAATCATCAGAGCGATTATATGAATAACGCTGGTGGCTTTCTGTGACATATAGAAAAGTATACCATAGGAAATAATAAAACCACCAGTCGGTGGTTTTATTATTTATCAAGCAACGGTAGATAGTCACGATTGTATCGTTCTGCGCAATCTTTTATTGCAACAATAGCAGATGTTGTATCTTCGAAACCTAATACTTTACAGAGTCCTGGTTTTTTCAAGTCTTTGTAATGTTCGAAATAGTGCTGCATTTCATGTAGTGCATGTTCACCGATATCATCAAGTGTTTTAATGTGATCCATTCTCTTGTCATCATTGAGCACGGTGATTACTTTGTCATCAACTTCATCAGTATCGACAAATTTCATAATGCCGATAATGCGAGCCTCTACCAAACATCCTGCTGGTAATGGTTCGGTTACACCAACAATTAATACATCGATAGCATCACCATCATGATCCAGAGTTGATGGAACTGCTCCGTACGTCACAGGATACGCCAATGATGAATATCCAACTCGATCAAGTTTTAAATGACCAGTCTCAGTAATTAATTCATATTTATTAAGAGTCCCAGAATTGATTTCAACAATAGTATTGATGATTTTTTTCTCCTCATCAGCGAACGGAGGCAGTACATGAAGTAAATTCAACATGAATTTACTTGGAGGTATGTTTATATTTGCCATATATTATTCAGTAGTTTCTGTTAATTCTTTTGCTTCTTCGGCGATTATATCAGCAGTTAATTCTGCTTCGTTCTGTACGAGATCTGCCAATGCGATAAAGTCACCTTCATCAGCCATTGGTGTTCCGTCAGCTTCTAC
>CAZKPY010000032.1:0-7079 GCA_964554815.1 uncultured Candidatus Saccharibacteria bacterium
TTATTTGTCTGTGAAAACTCCGCAAGTTTGTAAAGTAGCTCGTCAGGTACAGCAACGATACCCACTGATGGGTCGATGGTACAGAATGGATAATTTTCTGCAGGTACGCCTTTTTTAGTCAGTGCGTTAAATAATGTAGACTTACCAACGTTTGGTAAACCAACGATTCCGATAGAGAGACTCATATTATTTCTGCATCATTATTTTCTGCAATTCAGCCTGATGTTCGCGCATCACCGTCATCATCGCTGCTTGTTCACTGACACCTTGTTTTTTCTTTGCTTCTACCTCGTTTTGGATTTTCTTGAAAAAGTCTGGATTTTTCTCAACTAATTCTAAAATCATATCCATCTGGTCGTCTGATACGCCAGCGGCTTTTAATTTTGAACCAAGTAATTTTTTTAGTACGAATTTTTTAAACATATATGGCTTATATAGCATAAATCGTGTTAAAATGAAAGATATGACCCGAGCCGAAGAACTCCAAAAACTCCACGAATATCAGAGTTCAATTTGCGCCTGTTCACTCAAAGAAACTGCAACACAGCCGGTATTTGGGAACGGAAATCCAGATTCTGAAATTATATTCATCGGTGAAGCTCCTGGGAAAAAGGAAGACGCTACAGGAGTTCCGTTCGTCGGCGCTGCCGGGAAATTTCTCGCTGAAATGCTTGCATCAATCGGCATGAGACGAGAAGATATCTATATCACTAATATCGTAAAATATCGCCCACCAGAGAATCGCGATCCGACCGAATTAGAAAAGCAACAATGCGCAGACTGGCTGCGTGCGGAATTGGAATTCATCAAACCAAAATTAATCATTTTTCTGGGGAGACATTCTATGAATCATTTCTTTCCAGATTTAAAAATTTCTGATGCTCATGGAAAATATATTCATGCAGAATTATCTGATTTCCCTGTTCATAATTTTTTACCTTTGTATCATCCTGCTGCAGCATTATATAACGGCGGATTACGTGCAGAATTATTAACAGATTTCAAAAAGATTCCAGAAATTTTAAAGAAATTACAAAAATAAAAACACAGGATTCTGTGTTTTTATTTTTGTTTACGAAATGGATTTAATAACCAGACTTTTGAAATTGGCAAAATAGACAGGAAATATTTTAAATCAATAATTTTACGCAACATCGATGAAATTTTCCCTGAAATAACCACATCTCCAACCTTTGTAATTGACCAGCCGTGACCAATACCAATATTATAGGCAACAGCTTTGGGTACATAATCTCCGATTGAAGTATTCATGACACGTGCATTAATAACACTTGCGATATAGGACCCGTCATGAATTGCTGTTTGATCAAGTCCTGAGAATTGAGTATCTGCAATATCACCTGCAACGAAACAATCTGGATACTGGTCAATTTCAAGGTTTTTATTTACTATAATTCTATTTTTCTTTTGTAGCACGATGTTTGGAATTTTTGTAACCAGTTCATTTCCTGTTGTTCCTGCTGTCCAGATTAATGTTTTTGCACCTAATGTCATATCTGCTAATGCAACCGTCCATGAACCCTGTTTTAATAGTTGACGGTTACATAAAATATTGACTCCGAGTTCTCGTAGCCGTTTTGTTGCGATTTCTTGGACGTTTTTCGGCATCATTGGTAGCACACCTGATGCTCCCTCGATGATATCAATTGTTACCAATGATTCATTGAGATTATATTTTTTACACAAATGTTTTGTAAATACAGATAATTCACCTGCGAGATCTACTCCGTTTGGTCCTGCACCAACAACCACGAAATGAAGTCCTACAACACAGTCAGCAATATCATGACCTACGCAATGTTTTTCGAATAATACCTCGACATGTTCACGAAGTTTTTTAGCGTTCGCCACGTTTTGAAATGGAAACGACATAGTCGGTAGTCCCTCGATGTTGAAAAATGTAGACTCTGACCCTACTGCTAACACTATATAATCTGCAGATAACACAGAACCAGATTGTAATGTTACAGATTTGGTAGCTAAATCACAACTGATCACTTTTTCATTAACTACCGAGATATTTCTATTGTGCATAATATCAGCCAGAGGAACCGAGATATACGGAACTGGTCCACGAACAGATAAATAACCATGCAACGCTGGATAATATTCAAAATGATCTCGTTCTGAAATTAGTGTAATTTCGAAATTTCCTGATTTATTTTTTTTCGAGAGATCCAAAGCCGCCTGAATACCAGCAAATCCGCCACCAATAATAATCACCTTCTTTTTTTCATTCATATGCCAAAAAGTATACCATAAAATCAATTGAAAACATGGGTTAATATGCTATAATGGGACAACTATTCGGCCATGGAGAGCATCTTTATCCACTGTAAGATTTTCTATCCTGAATCGTCTCTATTTATGAACCACCCCGTAAATCAAGAAAATAGGTTTATCGAGCTATATAATCAGTATTCTGACGATATATTTCGATTTTGTATGGTTCGTTTACGTGATCGAGAACGAGCACTTGACGTAACTGCTGATGTGTTTTTCAAACTCTGGAATGAGTATCTGAAAAATCCAAAACGAGTTGCAGCTGTCGAAAATATGAAGGCGTTTATTTTTACTATTGCGCGTAATACATTAATCGATGCAACTCGTAAGAAAAAATCAACTCCGTTTTCATTTCTCGCTGATAAATTCAGTGATGACGTTTCAACAGTTGAACCAGTCGAATTTCAAGATTCGACTATAGACATCGAACAACGCCAAGAGATTTCTGAAGTTATCGGATATCTCGACCTATTAGACCCGCACCACCGTGAATTGTTAATCTTTAAATTCATTCACGATATGTCCATTACTGACATTGCAGATGTACTACAAATTTCGGAAAATGCGACCTCAGTGCGACTCCATCGAGCACTCGAACATGCTCGAAAAAAACTTTCATTCCTCTATGAATAATTCACACCTAAAATCTAAATTGGCCAAGGCTCAAAAAATTGAACTTTCTCTCGCAGAGAAGGGATCTTTGCGTATTCGTTTTATGCAATATATGAATGCAAACCCTCTTGCACATAAATCTCCTTTTTATACATTCACTCGGGCAATATCAATGGCAGCATTTGTCGGAATCATATTACTGGGCTCAGGATCATTAGTTACATTTGCATCACAATCATCACTGCCTGGTGAATTACTCTACCATGTTAAATTAGCAAGTGAGAAAGCAAAACATGCAACTATAAAAACTCCTGAGGCTAAAGTTGATTATTCCCTTGCGCTCGTAGAAAAACGATATACTGAAACTAATACATTAATCGCCAATCATGCATTAGATCAGCGAAAAGAGGCTGTAATCACAAAAAATATCCAATCTTCTATCGTCGCTATTCAGCAAGAAAACGACAAAATTGCAAAAACTAATCCAGCAATTGCACTGTCATTGAATTCAAAACTTGCACAAGTATTAAAAACAAATACCCAAGTATTGTTGGCAGTTTCTGAAAAAAACCAAAACTCAACATTGAGTGCAAAAAACACTGCTGAAAAAGTAAACAGTACTCATGCAAAAATTGTACTCGCAGCATACGAAAATGCAGCGAAAATCAGTATGAAAACTGAACAATTCCAAGAAATTGTATTATCCGACACTGATATTGTAACTATAAAAACAGCTGAGAAAAAATATCAGGATATACTGCCTAAATTAGAGCTCGCACTGTCGACTGAAACTCCAGTTACCATAACAGAATCAGTAAATCCTACTGTCGACGCAAAGGCTGTAGTTGCAGTAAAAGTTGAAAAGCCTGTTGTTGAAATAAAAACAACATCAGTTGCTACTGAGACAAAAATAAAGCAATTAGAACCTGAGACATTAGAGAGTCTCTCAAAAAAATTACACGCAGCATACGATGCAAAACAGTTTAATCAAGTAATTATTATTGCAGACCAAATAGATCAAAAACTTACAGATGCAGTAAAAATCAAGAAGGCAGAAAAAACATATGATATTGTAGTATCGTCTGAAACAGATATACAGCCAATTATCGAAAAAACAACTCTCAATGAAATCGAGAGTATCGAAGTTAAATAAAAACATCTCGTGTAGATGTTTTTATTTAAAAAAATATACCTCTTGTACGAGATATATTAACAATTTCCGAGAATGTATTTCCATTTTGTAATACTGGATCTCAGCGCTGATTCAAAATCATCTTTTGCTGACTGAAACAATAAAACTGCAACTTCTAAATTCTCTATTTCTTTTTCTTTCTTCCATTCTTTAACCTTTGCTGTTGAATAGGTATAGCGCTTCAGAGCAGTATTAAAATCAGATTCTAACTCTATCTGAGCACTATCAAGGCGTGGTGAGCTCTTTTTCTGGAACTCCTCAATGATTTCTGTTTTATGAGCCTGAAAAAATTTTTTCCAATAGCTCAAATAGGTATTTCGTGCCATTGGATATAATTTATTTACCTTAAAATAAATTATTTCGATCAGATTGTCAATCAATTAAAAAACCGCACGTTAGCGGTTTTAATCTTTTATTTAAACCATGCAGATTTCCAATCTTGCATCATTTTTATTTCACCATTCTGTGCAGAGATAATATCATTTGCTAATTTTATTAATTCTGGACGTTTTGATGTTTTTAATACTGCCTGTGCCATTTCTACTGCACCCTGATGGTGAATAATCATTTCTGACAAGAAAGCTTGATCGAAATCATCTCCTGTTTTACCTGCGAGTCCATCCATCATTCCCATCATAGTATGTGACATAGAGCCATTATCCATCATTTTACCATCAGGCATCTGATGCATATTATGATCCATCATTTTTTTATCCATAGGTCGATTATTTCCCCAGATTAACCATCCAATTAAAATACCTACGACAAGGAAAATTATACTAAATAGTGCTACATTGTTTTTATAATCCATAAAAATTTATATTAATTAATAATGTTGTTTAATTATATATTCAATTAGTAAATAAAACAATAATCGTAATTATTCATAGCTATTATAATACAAAAAAATCCTGAATTAAATTCAGGATATACAACTATGCGCACTACATATTTTACTATTCCACACTTTCCTTTATATTTTTTACCACACCCGTTAACAACAGATGTCTGGCCAATCCACCACCGGAAAGCTCTTCAATTAAAATAGGTATGGTAGACTTTCCTTCTGCAATTGATCTGTCTAATACCTTCATAGCTATCAGAGCACCCATATGCTGTGCGGTAAATGATTTCTTCCAAGGAGTTTTTTCACTAACTTCTTGTACTAATTGCTCGTAGAAATCTTTTTTGGTTTTTTGGATGAGCATAAACTCCAACATACTTTGTACAAACGCTTTGCCTTTTTCCTTGTCACCTATTCCGATTTCAATTCCAGAAATAGATGCAGCGTATGCTGCAATAGCATTCGCATCAGAAAATAAAATATTGTCTCCGTAGTCTTGGCTCGCACCAGTGAAATCGACATGGGTACCATTTTTTACTTTTAGATGCCCACCGACAAATAAAAACGGTGATCGAACTGTTTCATCAAACTTGTTCACAGACTGACCGGTTTGCTCATCGAAAGATGGCCAACCCAATCGTGTTAGATGCTCAAAGCAAATATCTTTATGATAGGCCTTGTCCAAACTAATCACATCGATAGTCGCCATGTCTCCATAAGAGTAGAAACGAATTCCTACTATGTATTTTTGATCATTCTGTGCACGAGCTCCATTTTCAATGAGTGTACGGCAGATAATCATGGCAACCTTATCAGGGTCTGAATTACCAGACTCAGCAGATATTGATGCAATCGTACAGGCAGTCAATGCGTTAACTTGTTTGTAAGCTTCTAAAAATGAAGCTACAGGCCAGAGTCCTTCGATGTCTGAGCCGTTCATAAGGTCAATCTTTTTCATATTTTTCTTTTTTTAGTTTTGAATATTTGTTAAATATTATACAGATATTTTATGAAATGTCAATCAATAGAACCTATACTCCCTGGTTTTTAATAACAAACTTGGCGTAATACTTGACAATATATTACAATATGCTATAATACACTCAAGACAATTTATAGTACTTTTTTTAATTCGCGACTGCTTTTACTTTTATATGAACAAAAAAATTTTTCATTAGAAGTTAGTCGTTATGGTGGATCAGATCTACCGTCTTGTGAATAGATTGATTGAGGTTGACGCCCATGAAATCGAACACATGCTGAATCTAGCAGAAATCGTTGAGTTCGTTCTCAACATTCTACTATGAGGACTCTCATGCCTTCGCAGGATCCGAATTACGAGCTCAGGGAGTTCCCCAGATTCGGTCAAGCAATTCTGGATGCTTGGTTACTCAGACACGTATGTGTCCCAGATAATCAAAGTAGTCTGCGAATTAAAAAAGTACCAAGGTGAGAAAACATCTTGAACAAAATAAATCAACATGAACCCCAGTCTCTTAAAGGGGTTTATTTTTTTATTTGAATCGAAGTCATATCAATCGGATTTATATTCGATTTAATACAAAAATCACCTTTTGCAAGATGATTTTTGTATGTGGACTTCGATATGAATTTTGTAAACCGATTAGCTACTGAACTACAGTATTTGGTATGGGTTTTGAAGGGAGACTATGGAACTAGTTCGAATCTTTAGTTCTTGAATTATTTAATACCTTATAACCAATCAAGCAAATTATGTCTGCCAAAATAATGATAGATAGTGTGGTAATAAGAAAGATTTCTTGAAAGAAGATACTGAAGTTAACACTTGGAATAAATAAGCTAAAATAAATAATATGAATTAGTGACGCTATAAAAGTCCAAGCTTTTTTAATAGAACCAAATTTTTGTTTTAAGAGATTAAACAACAGTACACTGTATACAACAAGAGCGAGCATTATACCTCCAGCAATAAACCAATTTGTGTAATGTAATGTCTTTGGTTCAGGAAGTATATAAAATATCCACACTTCAAATAATATTTTCGATAACCCTGTAAGAATTGGTAATGTAACCAGAAATAGTTCAAAACGGGTAAGTTTTTTGAGAAATGCTTTCATAGTTTTATTTTATCATAATAATAGTGCT
>CAZKPY010000033.1:0-6817 GCA_964554815.1 uncultured Candidatus Saccharibacteria bacterium
GTCTATATAATTTGGGATCTTGGCCAATATAGTTCCATGATTGTGCTGACATTTGTGTTATCTTTTTTAAAATTTCATTTCCGTCAATGTCTTTGAAGTTTTCTTTGGTGGTTTTATCGGACAATGAAGCCCATGCTGTGGCATTTGGTGCAAGTCTAACACCTGCTGTTCCGCCTGTTGTGTCAGAATAAAATTCTGCTCCTCCTAGACATCTAACGACAAACGATCCATCAGCTATTGATGTTGTAGCAGCAGCAGTATCTCCACCAAACACGAATGAATTAATATGCGTTGATGATGCAGTAATACCTGCCACGAATGAATTATCACCGGTTGAACCAATATTGTTATTAAAACCGCCAGCAACGAATGAGTTTTCACCAGATGCTGTATTTTGTTGTCCTCCACCAACAAATGACGCTGTACTACCGGCAGTATTTAGTATCCCACCGCCAATGAATGATCTGATACCTGATGCGGTATTTTGTTGTCCTCCTCCGACAAATGATTGATAATTTGATGCATTATTAGATGACCCCGCTCCGACAAATGATTGTTCTCCGGATGCTGTATTTCCTTGTCCTCCTCCAATAAATGATGAAGTTCCCCCTGCTATGTTTGTATTTCCTCCTCCGACAAATGATGAGGTTTCGTTAGCAGCGTTTGTACTTCCTCCACCAACGAATGATTGATTTCCAGATGCTATATTTGCATTTCCCCCTCCAACAAACGATTCTGTTCCAAATGCTGTATTTCGTTGGCCTCCAACAAATGAGTATGATCCAGATGCTGTATTACCAAAACCTCCACCAATGAATGAATTAATACCAGATGAAGTATTATTTTGTCCTCCACCAACGGACGATCTACTACCAGACGCAATATTTTGGAAACCTCCACTGACAACTGAATATTGTCCTAAAGCTGTATTTCCTGCTCCTCCACCAACAAATGATTGATCTCCAGTTGCACCATTATTTAAACCTCCCCCAACAAATGAGTTAAATCCAGATGCTTTGTTTCCAGAGCCTCCACCAACAAATGATTGAGAACCTGACGCAGTATTTCCAGTACCGCCTCCAACAAAAGATTGAGTTCCTGATGCGGTATTTGTATTTCCTCCTCCAATAAATGATTCTTCTCCGGATGCTATATTTCCACTTCCTCCTCCAATAAACGATGAAGTTCCGCTAGCAGTATTTCCACCTCCTCCTCCAATAAATGAATTAGAACCTGAAGCAGTATTTTCTTGCCCTCCACCAACAAACGATAGATTGCCTGATGCTCCATTGAATGCTCCACCTCCAACAAACGAATTTAGACCTGGTGTTGTATTATATGACCCTCCTCCAATAAATGATGAAGTTCCGCCAGCAGAATTATTATTTCCTCCACCAACAAATGATAACTCACCAGCCGCAACATTTGTTTGTCCTCCACCAATAAACGACGCAATTCCACCAGCCGCATTATTATTTCCTCCCCCAACAAATGAGACAGTTACAGAAGCCGTATTATTATTTCCTCCTCCTATAAATGATTTGTCTCCAGATGCTACATTATCTAATCCAAATGCTACCGATCCCGTACCCATGTTCATATTATCCCATTCATTGCTCGTAACCTGACCAGCCCTAAAAGCATATTTTTCAGGAATCCACATCATTCTTGTTCCCGCGCCTGATTCTGGGACTGTTCCAACCGTTCCACTAAATAATACTGATCCACCTGTTACTCCAAATGTTACTGAATTGACTGAAACCAATGTTGATCCATCATTTGTCAATATTGAATTTGCAACCAATATATTACTTGCATCAAATCGCAATGTTTGTGTCGATGTTCCGCTTACATTTAATCCTGCTCCAGTTGGTCCTTGAACGCCTTGTTGGCCAGTTGGTCCTTGTGAACCAGTTGGTCCTTGTGAACCAGTTGGTCCTTGTTGACCAGTTGGTCCTTGTACGCCTTGTTGACCAGTTGGTCCTTGTTGACCAGTTGGTCCTTGTTGACCAGTTGGTCCAGTTAAACCAGTTCCTCCTTGATTAAACTGTGGTCCGGTCGGTCCGGTTGGACCTGTTAATCCAAACGGTTTTAAATTTTCCCATTTAATTTCTTTTGGTGATGGACATCTAAATTCATAAGATACTTCTGTGATTTTCACTTCAACTTCACAACTATTATGACATCCGGATTCTAACTTGAAACAAAATTCATCAGATGACGATAAATCGGACACAATGCATTCGCCGGTCGCATTCGAATCAGCAATAAATACCTTTTTTTTGTTGACTGAATAAAATAATTCTACTTCATCATTGCAAGGTTGTGACAAAACGGTAAATTCATATTTGAATTTCAAAGTTCCTTTTTCTCTGATACATAAACATGCTTTTTGTGCTTCTTTGTTTGTAGAATTTACATTGGACATAAATAAAGTTTTATAATCTAAAAATTTAACCGTTCCACCATGCAAACATAAATGCCAATATTTAGATTGTAACAAGTCTGTAAAATCGTATATTTTTTTAACATGAATTACAAGCTTGTCATCATCATTAATTGTTGATATTTGTTTGATTTTGTTGCAACAACTCATTATATTATATGTGTACAAATATTAAATTTATATGTATGCATTATGCTAAATAGAATTTTAACTCGAGTTATTCATAACTATATTCTTTAGTGAATTTAATTCTTCTTCCAATTTTTGTGTTTTGACTTCAAGTTCTTCTATTTTCTTAGTTTTAATAGCAAGTGCTTTAACCGCTGTCCATAATATGCCATCCATATCCAATGTTGAGATAGATGTATCATTTCCTATTGTACCAATTCCGTCATTGCCAAAGTTTTCATAAATTTCTTGTGCGTATGGACCATAATGTCTATATAATTTGGGATCTTGTCCTATGTAGTTCCATGATTGAGCTGACATTTTTGTTATCTTATTTAAAACTTCATTTCCATCAATATCTTTGAAATTTTCTTTTGAATTTTTATCAGACAATGATGCCCATGCTGTTGCATTTGTTGCAAGACTGACACCTGTTGCACCTGTTGAACTTGAATAAAAAATAGCACCACCTGAACATCTTGCAATAAATTGATTATTTGCTGTGGTTGATGTTGCATTACCGTCCGAAAACAAGAATGTGCCATTATGAGTATTAGTACCGTTAGAGCCTAAAATGCATGATCCAAACGATCCGGAACAATTATTACTTTGTCCTCCAATAATTGTTGATAGAGAACCGGATGCTGTGTTGCCTTGTCCTCCAATAATAGCCGATCGAGATCCGGATATATTATTTGCCGAACCACCACCTATGAATGAATTATCTAATGATACTGAATTTCCGCTACCACCACAAATTACAGACCCTGTACCACCTGAGGTTATTGTATTATTATTGCCTCCACCAATAAATGCATTCACACCATTATTCGTATTAACACATCCAGCAATTGTGCTGGAACATGTAGCACCAGCCGTGTTTCCACTACCGCCTCCAATCGTCGAATCAACTCCACTTGCAACATTATTATTACCTCCACCAATAAATGCATTTGCGCCACTTGCTATATTATTACATCCAGCAATTGTACCTGAACATGTTGCACCGGCTGTATTTCCGCTGCCACCACCGATTGTTGACGCTCTTCCGCTTGCAATATTATTATTACCTCCACCAATAAATGCATTTATACCGCTTACTGCATTGGTATTACCACCGCATACAGCCGCAGCATTGGCTGATGCTGTGTTTGAAGTACCAGCGCCTATAAATGTATTATCCTGTGATGTGGTATTACTAAGACCGCCACATATAGTGCCTCTAACACCGCCTGCAGTGTTTTGTTGACCACCACAAATTGATGATTCAGTACCTGTAGCTGCATTTCCTGAACCACCACAAACAGTTGAATTTGTAGCAGATGCATTATTATTTTGACCACCACCAATGGTTGCGTAATTTCCACTGGCAGTGTTTCCTGTACCACCCGATATTGTCGCTGCGAGTCCTGATGCGTTGTTATTACTTCCACCAACTACTGAGCCTGTACCACCAGCAGTATTATTTATACCTCCAAGAACAGTTGATTGGAGACCTGATGCGCTATTATTTTTACCACCACTGACAGTAGTATAATCCGCATTGGCAGTGTTTCCTGTACCACCCGCTATTGTTGATGCTATTCCCGATGCATTGTTATTACTTCCACCAACTATTGCACCAGTGCCACCGGCAGTACTATTTTCACCACCGTGAACATTTGATTTGACACCAGATGCAATATTGCTTTGACCGCCAATAACGCTTGCACCAATTCCAGATGCGGCATTTCCAGATCCTCCTGCAATAAATGAATTAAGACCAGATGCTGTATTATTTTGTCCGCCACCAACAAATGAACTTGATCCTGATGCTGTATTTCCTAATCCAGATACAAATGATCTAGGCGCAGTAGTATTGTTACTTTGTCCTCCTGCAATAAACGAACCATCGCTACCAGTAATTATGAAATTTGATGTACCACCACAAATGACTGACATAGTTGATGATGCGGTGTTACCCTGTCCTCCCAGTATGAAGCAATTATTTACAGTGGCACGATTATTTGAACCACCAAAAATACCTGTATCTATACCTGATGCTATATTTGAAAATCCAGATATAACTGCAGAACGTTGTCCAGATGCTGTATTAGAAAATCCTCCACCAACAAATGTATTGTCAGACGATGCTGTGTTTCCGCTACCACCACAAATTATACCTCCAGTTCCGCCAGATGTTATAATATTATTATTACCTCCTCCAATAAATGAATATGCACCAGATGATGTATTTCCGCTACCACCACAAATTACGCTTTCGACAGCGGTGGATGTTATTGTATTGTTATTACCTCCACCAATAAATGCATTCACACCACTATTCGTATTAACACATCCAGCAATTGTACCAGAACATGTTGCACCTGCTGTATTTCCACTACCACCACATATTGTTGATGCTGGAGCACTTGCCGTATTATTTCCACCGCCACAAACAGTTGAATTGATACCGGACGCTCGATTGTTTTGACCACCGCTAATAGTAGCATAAGTGGCACTTGCAGTATTTCCTGTACCACCAGATATTGTTGATGCGATTCCTGATGCTGTGTTTGAATTACCACCTCCAATTGTTGCATAATCTATCGATGCAGTGTTCAATTCACCACCTCCAACAAACGAAAAATCTCCTAATGCACTATTTTGTTGTCCACCGCCAACAATTGAATAGCCTCCAGATGCTGTGTTATTATTACCTCCACCAATTGTTGAACGAGCACCAGATGCCATATGTTGTTGTCCTCCACCAACAAACGATAATGTACCAGATGCTGTATTTCCTTGTCCTCCACCGATAAATGATGCATTTCCAGATGCTGTATTTGTGTTACCTCCTCCTATTGTTGAATTCAAACCTGACGCTGTATTACCACTGCCGCCACAAACTGTTGAATGATCTAATACTGTTGTGTTTAATTCACCACCTCCAATAAATGAATAATTACCAGATACAATATTTCCACTGCCGCCACAAATTGCAGATGCTGTTCCACCTGCAGTATTGTTGTGCCCTCCACTGACAGTTGCATGATCTATTGATGTAATATTTGATTCACCACCTCCAATAAATGAATAACTACCAGATGCTGTATTGCCCATACCTCCACTGACGGTTGAAAGCAAGGCTAATGCCCTATTATTTCGTCCACCACTAACAGCAGAACGTGCTCCTGATGCTGTATTTTGTTGTCCACCTCCAACAAACGAATTAATACCAGACGCTATATTGAAAAACCCGCCGCTGATTGCAGCATAATCTAATGATGTACTGTTTCCTTCACCGCTTCCAATAAATGAATAATCGGCAGATGCTATATTAGTTAACCCTCCACCAATAAACGAACTAGTTCCTGATGCTGTATTACCACTGCCGCCACAAATTGCTGATGCTGTTCCGCCTGCAGTGTTGTTTTGTCCACCTCCAATCATTGCATAATCTATTGATGCTACGTTCAATTCGCCACCACCGACAACCGAAAAATCCCCCGTCGTTGTATTTTCTTGACCTCCGCCAACAATTGAACGTGCCCCAGATGCTGTATTATTATTTCCTCCACAAACAATTGAACGTGTACCAGATGCATTGTTATTTTGTCCCCCACAAACGGTTGAAGCAACGCTCGATGCTGTATTTCCAGCTCCTCCACCAACAGTTGAAACAGTACCTGATGCTGTATTAGTTAGCCCTCCACCAGCAAATGAATTTGTACCAGATGCCATATTATCTAAACTAAACGCAACCGACCCTGTACCCATATTTACGTCATCCCATTGTGTACCAGTAACTTGACCAGCCCTAACCGAATATTTCTCAGGTATCCACATCATTCTTGTTCCTGCACCTGATTCTGGTACTGTTCCAACTGCGCCACTAAATAATACCGACCCCCCAGTTACACCAAATGTTACAGCATTAACTGAAACCAGCGAAGATCCATCATTTGTTAACGTTGAATTTGCAACCAATGTATTACTTCCATCAAATCTTAATGTTTGTGTAGAAGTACCACTCACACTTATTCCGGTTGGACCAGTGACGCCTTGATTGCCTTGTGAACCAGTTGGACCAGTTGGACCTGTCGCGCCTTGGTTGCCTTGGATACCTTGAGCGCCAGTTGGACCTGTTTCTCCTTGGATACCTTGAGCGCCAGTTGGACCTGTTTCTCCTTGTACGCCTTGTACACCTTGAGCTCCAGTTGG
>CAZKPY010000034.1:0-6672 GCA_964554815.1 uncultured Candidatus Saccharibacteria bacterium
TGCGTGGGCTATTACAGTACATAAATCTCAGGGAATGAGTCTGGACGCTGCAGTAATCGATCTATCGAAATCATTCGCATATGGGATGGGTTATGTTGCACTATCACGTGTCAGATCGTTAAAAGGACTTCATCTGGTTGGTTTTTCAGAATCGGCGTTATTAATTGACCCAAAAGTTCTCGTTGCTGATAAAAAATTACGAGCACAGTCTGATGCTTTTGAAATAAAGCTCGCAGAATTGGGTGAAGGCGAGATTAAACGACGGCATGAAGAATTTATTCTGCAGTCTGGCGGAACACTGGTCCCAAAAAAACAAAAGAAAACTGCAGAAAAATTAGTTACTCGAAAAACACATGAACTAACCTACGATCTGCTAAAATTCGGTAATACCTTAAAAGAGATTGCAAAAGAACGAGATTTACAAATGGGGACAATCCTTGAACATATTCAAAAAGCAAAAGACAGTGGATTGTCGATTGATTTCCCTCAATTAATTATCGACCCAGAAATGTTAAAAAACATCAGAGATGCCTATGATGCGATTCGTAGCGAAGGTGAAGAACTATTAGATATTAAATTAGTTCCTATCAAGAGATATCTGGATAAAGCAGGGTATGAATATGATTTCGACGATATAAAATTCGCACGATTGTTTATTGACTAAAAGTTCAGCAGGTTATATAATATTGGTTTATCAGATTAATAAATCAATTCATGGCGAAACTATCAAACATCATTGAAAGAGAACGATCACTCCGAAAAACGTTGGGGTTTGTATTGCGTGAGTCATATCACGGATCTAAAAAGTATTCGATTATGCGTTATGTCGCAGCATCATTAGTTGCTGTTTTTGTGGTTGCTCAGTTCGGAGCATTTGGGTTGATTGTTAATGAATTTGTAACTTACGGTATTGCTGGAGCGCGAACTGCAATGCTGATCAAAGGGTTTATATTATTACTGGTGACTCAGTTCGGTCCGGACCTATTCAATCTCGTGCATGATTACGCATGGCAGATGCAAAACCAAGCCTTGTCGCGGCACCTGCAGTCTGAAATTTTCAAAAAAATGGACCACTTGGATATTGGAACCATTGAACAGCCTGAATTTCAAAATATTCGAGAAATCAGTACTAATCGTGGTTGGAATTCATTTTACAGTATTATAGATTTGTTTTCAGTATCTTTTAGAAACATTTCAAGATTAGTTGCTGCTGGTATTGTAATTATTTCAATCTCCCCAATTGCGTTTCTTATTATTTTCTTAGGATCGCTCCCGACTTATTTCTTTGAGAGTAAAAATGCAAAATTATCTGCGAAAATTCACAAGGAAAATAGTGAGAGTTGGCGTATGTGGCGATCTAAAACAGATGTTATCAATAGCAAGGATAAATTAACCGAGCTCAAGAATTTTTCAATTGTAAATATTTTCCGTAAAAAGTTTTTAGTTATCATTGGAGGTATTCATGAAAAAGTTGCCGAAGTGTATAAAAAGAAACTAATATCATCAGTAGTAGTGCAGGGTATATTAGCTGTTTCATTTGGTATTGCATTTTATATTTTGATTCACAATGTGTTTATCGGTACATTAGCTATCGGTTCACTGGTGTTTAGTTTTGGTGCGGTAACACAATTTCAAATGGCTATTAATGCGCTCCTGAGTAGTTTTGGGCGCATGTCAGAACACAAGAAAAACGTAGATATCTTTCTCGACCTTCTCGAGATGAAGCCGCTAATTATTTCTGGAAATATTGTGATTAAACCAGATGAATTTAAATTACTGGAAATAAAAAATGTATCATTCCGATATCCTGGATCTGATAGAGATGTATTACATAATCTGAATCTCACTATTAATTTCGGTGAAAATCTTGCAATCGTAGGTTTAAACGGTGCAGGTAAATCTACCTTTCTGAAATTAATTACTCGTGTGTATGATCCAACCGAGGGTGAAATTTTGGTCAACGGCATCAATCTAAAGGAGTATAATTTGGAATCATGGAAACAATGTTTAGGAATTCTCTTGCAAGAGTATGCATTATATTCAGAGGAAACAATTTCAGAAAATATTATGCTGGGCGATGTAACAAAACATGATCAGTCTCTGGTAGAACAAAGCGCAATCGATACAACAGCTGACGAATTTATCAAGGAGCTAGCAGAGGGATATAATCAGCGTGTTGGAACAGAATTCCGTGGAGGTGTTGAATTATCAAAAGGGCAAAAACAAAAAACAGCACTTGCACGTGTATTGTATCGTCGCGCACCAATTTTAATTTTAGATGAACCAACTGCGTCAGTGGATGCATTATCGGAAGATAGTATCTTTAAATCATTGCGTGAAAATCATCAGGAACAAACTCGTATTATTATTTCACATAAATTTAGTAACGTTCGAGATTCAGATGAAATTATCTTGATTGAACATGGGTCAATTATCGAGCGCGGAAACCACGAAACGCTGATGAAGATGAAGAAAGGAAAATACAAAGAATTGTTTGAATTGCAGGCAGAGGGGTATAAATAAAAACGCATTTAAATGCGTTTTTATTGTGATATACTGTATTTCATATGGACGCACACTCTATTTATAAACAAGAGCAGGAAATAATTGAAAAATTGAAATTACAATTTCCTGAAAAATTTATTCCAAAAAAACAACAGGACAGGGAGTTGCTCGAATATATCCATGCACAAGATCCGCGCGTACAATTACCACGTGCATTTTTAAAGTATTCTCCATTCGATTTTATTGTAGAGGAAATTGGATCAGATAATCAGATTGTAAAAATCGATCAAGAAATCAATACAGAAGTTACTCGTGATTCTGAGTCCACAGGAACGGTATATGCAACATTAATAAAAATTGGGATTTCGACGATTGAAGCTGTATATCAATTGCGTGATACACTTGGCTGTGATGAACAGCAAATTCAGTATGGTGGAATAAAAGATGCAGGATCACTTACTTCGCAGAAAATAAGCTTTCGTGGAGTTTCAGCAGATCGAATTAAAGAAATTAATTTACCAAATCTCATATTGACCAATATTACTGAAGGAAAAGGCACTATGACCGTGGGAGGTATTATTGGTAATTTGTTTACCATTTTACTACGAACAGAACATCCAGTTGACCAAGATGCAATGCTCCAGAAAATTACTGACTCGCAAATTAATGGGGTATTGAATTTTTATGGTACACAACGTTTCGGCTCTCCTAGATACCTATCGCATATCTTTGGACGATACCTTGCCCAAGGTGATTTACAAGGACTTTTACAATCTATTTTCTTTGAAGTATCTGATTTTGAGTGGCCATATATTTCCGAAATTCGCAGACGCGCATCTGAATTATGGGGACAGTGGAACGATATCATTGAAATATTTAATGAGTTACCATATACATTCCGAATGGAATTAAAACTGGTACAAGGACTCATTGATAATTCAGGTCGAGAAGATCAATATAAAAGAACACTTACACTTATTTCGGACCAGCTTGATTTTTGGATCAAATCATACGGAAGTTACTACACGAACAGTATTATGCTGGATTCGATGGTTCAGCGGAATAATTTACCAGAGAAACTTCCACTTCTCGCTTCTCATCATCCAGATATTATGCGATTTTACGGAACATTTTTGAAAAATGATGGAACAATCAATTATGTAAATAATCTCAAGCAATTTCATTTCATAAAATTTAGTCCGCGTGCAGAATTAGAAACCAGAATTTTTCCTGTTTGGCACGGATTTAAAGTTGTTCCATTCGGAGTGATTTTATCGTTTGAATTACCAAAAGGCGCCTACGCAACGACGTTATTAAATCAAATGTTTGAAATTGTTTCTGGAACTGTCCCGCAGTGGGTGGATAGGGAACTCATTGATACGAAACAAACCCTCGAACGAGGATCTACACAGGCACTGTACGAAAAGTTTCAAAATGTATTACCAAAATATTTATTTGAGTAAAAAAACTATGCCATTCTTTAAAAGAATGGCATATAGCTTGCACAAATTTTTGTTTTTAATGTTCCAGTTGGCAAATTTTAAATGATTCGCCTTCATGGATTAATTTCAGACTTTTCTTTTTAGGCTTGTCTGTTCCCATAGTAAAGTTAATAGTGCAGGTGCTATCCGGATTTTTCCAGATATGAACATGTTGATATGTTCTATTTGATACCTGTGTTACTAATTCTACAAGCCTTGGATTTACCGGCGTTGGTTTTTCTGCTTTTTCAAATACTAATGTTAGAAAGCCAGAGCTTTCATTTTCTTTACGGAATACATTAGCAGACATATTCCAACCGGATTTGGTTAGCTCCAGCAATGATAACAGCATATCGTTTCCATATACTTCTTCATCACTGTGCAGCTTTACACCAGAGTCTATACGGTTGAAACCAGCAGTGTCGGTGCGCATGTTTTCAGATGTATTTAATCCGAATTCTTTTGCTTCCGAAAAACCTTTTTTAATAACTGCTAACTCATTTCTTTTGAAGGTTGGAATCCCTTTGCTTCTTAATTCAAAAAACTTTTTTGCGTTGATTTTGAATTTTAGAAAGAATTTTAATGTTTCGCCGAATACAGCGTCATCGTAAGCTTCTTCCAAGCTTTCTTTGTCTTTAAAAGTACCAGTGGTCATGTTGTTTAATTTAAAATGGTGAATGAATGAGAGAACTTCAAATCTCTTTAAAACCCTTTCATTCATTACCATTTCAAAACAGGAACCTTTAAAGTATGATAGCATACTATTTATATAAAGTCAAGTACCTAAAATCCCTTTAATTTGGTACTATATCCATATTCCATTGACCCAGCTGACACTGGCGAGGAAGGGGAAGAACGCCGCAAACGGTCAGTAGAACCCCATGAAATCAAGTATAATGGAGGGTGGCACCGCGGAATATCCGCCCCTCTGAATTTATCAGAAGTTAAGAGCAGAGCTCATAATTTTAAATAAGTTCAGAGGGGTTTTTCGTATCTCGGAAAACTTGTCTGAATAAATCTTTATGAAAAATAGAATTTTAATCGGCGATCTGAAAAACCATATTGACCAAGAGGTGACTCTGGGTGTGTGGACAGATACTCGCCGCGATCAGGGAAAAATGATTTTTTTTGAACTACGTGACCGAACTGGAAAAATTCAAGCAGTAGTATTACCAAACAGTGAAGCAATGGAAGTTGCAAAAACTCTTCGATCAGAATGGGTGGTTTCAGTGCGTGGTCGGGTAAACAAACGACCAGAACGAAATGTTCAAGTCGACAAGCAAAACGGTGATATTGAACTCGAGGTTCTCGGAATTGAAGTATTAAATGAATCTGAAACATTGCCGTTTGATATTGCAGGCGACACACGGCTCGTGAATGAGGAAACTCGATTGAAATATCGATACTTGGATTTGCGTTCAGAACGATTGCAGAAAAACATTCGTATGCGCGATACGATCATTTCGTTTTTCCGCGAGTACATGCATAAAAATGATTTCGTAGAAATCGAAACACCGATGATGATGAAGGGAACGCCTGAAGGTTCTCGTGAATACATTATTCCTGCGCGACTACACCCAGGAAGTTTCTACGTGCTGCCGCAGTCGCCTCAGCAGTTCAAACAATTGTCGATGGTTGCAGGATTCGAACGATATTTCCAGATTGCGCGTTGTATGCGCGATGAAGATTCTCGCGGTGACCGACAGCCTGAGTTTACTCAGCTCGACTTTGAAATGTCATTCGTAGAGCAGGAAGATGTTTTAAGTTATACAGAAAAAATGTTTATTGAATTAATTGAAAAAGTATATCCGAACAAGAAAATTTCACAGATTCCATTTCCGCGACTAACCTATGACGAGTCGATGGAGAAATATGGATCTGACAAACCTGATTTGCGTGTTAACAAGGAAGATCCAGACGAGCTCGCATTTGCATGGATACTTGATTTTCCGATGTTCGAAACACTTGAGGATGGAACCATTCAATCTCAACACCATCCATTTTGTTCAGTACGACCAGAAGACAAGGAAAAATTCATGACAGGAACAGATTTGATGTCGATTCGTGCAAACGCGTACGATCTCGTATTGAATGGATATGAACTGTCATCAGGAAGTATTCGAATCCATAACGCTGATGAACAGAAACAGGTATTCAATCTTTTGAATATTTCAGAAGATGAACAGCAAGCGAAATTCGGACACATGTTGCAAGCGTTTAAATTTGGCTGTCCTCCACATGGTGGATTCGCACCAGGAATTGATCGAATCGTGATGTTGCTCCAGAACGAGCCAAACATCCGTGAGGTGATTGCGTTTCCAAAAACTGGAGAGGGAAGAGATCCGATGATGAATGCACCGGCTCCCGTTTCAGAAAAACAATTAGATGAATTAGGAATTATTTTGAAGAAAAAGTAAAACCGCAATTTTGCGGTTTTATGCTATACTTTTTTCATGTCGTTTGAGCTCAAAACATCATATTTCGAGGGACCTCTCGACCTGCTGCTTTCTTTGATCGAGAACAAGAAACTCCACGTATCGGAAATTTCTCTTGCCGAGGTAACCGAGGACTACATCACGTTTATCAATCAATTCGCAGATCCTGAAGCGACCATTCTCTCGAAAATTCATGATCGATCCCAATTCATTGTGATTGCTGCAACACTTATCCTGATCAAGGCTCGCAG
>CAZKPY010000035.1:0-6621 GCA_964554815.1 uncultured Candidatus Saccharibacteria bacterium
TTTACCAAACGGTCCAATCTGATCAAGTGAACTACCCATGGCAATCGCACCATATCGTGATACTGATCCATAGGTCGGATACATTCCAACAACACCGCAGAATGATGCTGGCTGGCGCACAGAACCACCTGTATCAGTTCCGAGAGCGAATAAACACATATCTGCTGCAACTGCCGCGGCAGAACCTCCTGATGAACCTCCTGGTACACGAGTTACATCCAATGGATTTTTAGTAGGTCCATAATATGATGATTCTGTTGATGAACCCATTGCCGCATCATCCATGTTTGTTCGTCCAATACAAATCGCTCCTGCAGCATTTAATTTTTCAATCACGGTTGCATTGTAACTTGCAGTATAGTTCTCGAGCATGTGCGATCCTGCAGATGCAATATGACCCTGATTTAAAATGTTGTCTTTTATTCCATATGGAATACCTGTGAGCAGAGTTGAGGTTCCATTATCAATCATCTCCTGCGCTCGAGTAATTGAATCTGCAAAGTCTTCCCTCTTGTCGAAAAATTCGATAAATGCAAAAATATCTGCATTTTGTTTTTCTGCATTATTCAGATATGCGAAAACTAAATCACGAACGGTAATTTCTTTGTTCACCAGCATTGCGTGTGCCGATTCAATCGTCAGATTTTTTAGGTCAAGTGTCATATATTACAGAATTTTAGGTACCTTATAAAATCCGTCTTGTGTATCAGGTGCATTTTTCAAAACCAGATCATGTTCAGTAATATCTGCAGATTCTGCAACATCGGGTCTCATGAGATTCTTCGTCACATAATCCGGATTAATATTATCAATCTGCACATCGTTAATCATAGCCACATACGACAAAATAGGCTCTATTTCAGAACGGAATTTGTGAACCTCTGCATCAGTAATTTCAATTCTAGCAAGGTGTGCCAAGTTTTTGATCTCTTCATCAGTCATAGGGAGAATATAGCATATTTTGGGATTTTTGAAAGAAAAAAGGGACCTATCCTAATAAAGAAATAAGTCCTTTTTCATCCAAAATCTCCACACCTAATTTCTGCGCATCGTCATATTTCGACCCAGGATCAGCACCTGCAATCACATAGGTAGTGTTTTTTGAAACCGAACTTGCGACCTTACCACCCATAGATTTAATTTTTTCCTTTGCGACATCGCGCGACATTGATTCAAGTGTTCCTGTCAGCACAAATGTCTTGCCTGCTAAGATCTGTTTTACGGCCGATTGTTTCGGCATTTGAATATCTAATATATCTACAAGTTCTGAAACAATTCGTCCGTGATATTTATTATTCATGTATTCAACGAATGATTCTGCAACAACCGGTCCAATTCCTTCTAAATTTGAAAGTTCTTCTATTGTAACCGATTGAAGATTCTTGAATACATCACCTTTTTTCTGTGCAATAAAATTAGCCAGAATCTCTGCAGTTTCCTCGCCGATATGACGAATACCGAGTGCGAATAAGAATTTTGGTAACAGTGTCACCTTTGATTTTTCAATTGATGTAATTAATTTTTCAGATGACAACTCACCGAATCGTTCCCATTCTATGAAATCTTCTTTTTTCAATTTGAAAATATCTGTTGGATTTTGTACCAGACCAACCTCAAAAAATCGTTCGAGAACTTTGTGACCAAGTCCGACAATATTCATTCCCTTTTTCGATACAAAATGCACTAATGTTTCAAAATGCTTTCCTCCACATTCTATATTTGGACAATACCAGCCAACTGATGTCCCGCTGGTATTTTTTTCTTGTATTACAGTCGCACTGCATACTGGGCAAGTTTTTGGAAATTCATAGTGTTTTGAATTCTTTGGCCGAAGTTCTCTCAGTACTTGCAAAATTTCAGGAATAATATCACCCGCCTTTCGGATGATTACTGTATCGCCGATTCGAACGTCCAAACGCGCAATTTCATCTGCGTTATGTAGTGTCGCACGCGAAACTACCGATCCTGCAATCGGTACCGGTTTAAGCACTGCAACCGGCGTCAGTACACCTGTACGGCCAACTTGAATGATAATATCCTCTACGATTGTGGTTGTTTCCTCTGCTGGGAATTTATAAGCAACACCGAATCGAGGAGATTTCGCAGTATAACCCAATTGTTTACATTGTTGTTTATTGTCTAATTTAATAACTAAACCATCAATTCCATATTGTGTATCATGTCGTTTTTCAATCCATGATTCATAATATTCTTGAATTTCATTCAAGTTTTTACACAATTTTCGATCTGGATTTACATTAAATCCCTGTTGTTTTAAAAACTGTAATTCTTGCTCATGCGATTCGAATTCCCGATCAGTATCCAAATATTCCAAGTCATAAATATACGTTTGCAAATTTCGCGACGCAACAATATCGGTATCTAACTGACGCAGAGTCCCCGCAGCCAGGTTTCGCGGGTTCGCATAAATCGGCTGATTATTTTTTTCTCGTTCTGCATTTATTTTTTCCAGGTCATCTGTTTTCATCCACACCTCACCCACAATCACAATTGGTCGAGTTTCAGAAATAATATGCGGAATTGATTTAATACGTTTAATATTTTCTGTTACATCTTCACCAATGGTTCCGTCACCGCGCGTTGCGCCAGTAATTAATTTCCCATCACGATAGGTTAATACAATTTTTAGTCCGTCAATTTTTAATTCAGAAACATATTCAAAATTTGGATCATTATCCCACTCTTTTACCAAGATTTTCCGATTACGTTCATTCCAATTGGATAGTTCAGAAAAATCAAAAACATTATCATAAGACCACTGCGGAACTGCATGAGTTGTTTTTTCGAAACCATCGAGAACCTTTCCACCAATTTTCTTGCTCTCTTGTGCATATTCTGAAATACCTAAAGCCGCCTCTAGTACCTCGAGTTCACGAATTAATGCGTCATATGCCTCGTCAGAGACTTCTGGTGC
This sequence comes from uncultured Candidatus Saccharibacteria bacterium, assembly GCA_964554815.1. GTDB lineage: Bacteria > Patescibacteriota > Minisyncoccia > Phycocordibacterales > UBA1006 > CALMMZ01. The sequence goes on from CAZKPY010000035.1 coordinate 2,936, forward strand.
ATCGAGAGTATAATATTTCTCCTTGTGATACTGTACGAGTTTTCGCAGTGTTTCTAAACGATTACCCGAAGATGGCTCTTTTTTTGAGGAGTTTTTGGCAGATTTCATATAAGACAGTATATCACCCAGTAGGTGAATCCTCAATTCACTCTTGGAGCAAATTTTGAGAAATCGAAAAACGACCTTCCTTTGCTCAAAAAGAATAACAAAAAAGACCCTCTGTAAAGTCTTTAGTAACTCACCTTGTAAACACGTTCTGCCAACCCTGCATAATTAGGAACTGGATAAAAATCATTACATTTATTATATCCCTGAGAGATAACTTTTGTACTGGTTGTTCCTGCTGCGTCCTGATCGCTCGGATCTAGTGTAGTGACTTTTTGTACAAGAACTCGTGCACATAATTTATTATCAAATTGTGCATAGAACGACAAGCCGTCTTGACCAAACGATCTGGTAGAATATCCCATACATGGAAACGATTCAAAAGGTGGAACATTATTAATATTCGCCCACAGTGCACATTCTACCCCTGAATCAGCAGCGAATATTGATTTCTGAGATTCTTTGCTGAGCGATGAAACCATTAATTCTTTGAATGAGAGCGAGTAAATCCCAGCGCCGATGAAGAAGATGATCGCCGTCACCACAATCGTAAACAAGAGTACGAAACCGTCTTGTTGTTTATTTAGTTGTGATGAGTTTATTTTCATAATTATGATGCATTAGGATCAGGTGCAGTATTATACCAATCTGCAATATATGTCGAAATCTCGAATTTTCTGATGAGTGTTTTTTGTCGCCACGTTACAGTTGCAGTGAGTTTTCCTTGTGAGCTGGTAATAGGTGTATATACTAAACCTCGAGAGAATCCACTTGCTGGACCTGCGATATTTGAATCCGGCCGGAATGATCCGTCGTTTTCATATAGTGGATTAGTTCCACTACCTGGTTCCAATGATAAAGAATTAGTATTTCCATAATTTACATCGCATGGTGATGAAGGGGTACATAGATCAATTCCTGTCGTCCATGGAATCTCTGATAATAAATTTCCATCACGAGTATTTCGCGCCACCTCTAACAATTCCTCTGCCAGAAATTCTGCAGTTAGTTGTTGTCTGGCACTGATGGTTGCGCTTACCCCTTTGCCAGTAATACCAATTAATGAAACGAGTGCGAACGAGAAAATAATCACCGCAAAAAGAGTTTCGAGCAAGGTGAAACCTGATTGTTGTTTATGTGAAATTGTGGTGATTATTTTTTTCATAGTATTACGGTGTTACTGGTGTAGTGGAATCTGACTCAAATGGTCGTTGTGATACTGCTGATTGAATTGCAATAACCGACGTTTGATTTTGATTATGAATTTCTGCTTTTATCGAGATGAGTGCCAGTGGTTGAGTATTCCCTCGCATGATTTGAACATCAAAATTTTTAATATCAATCTCCGGCGGGGTAATTCTATATGGACTGCTTCCCTCTTTAATCTGAATATAACCATAGTTCGTCACTCCATCAATCATTTTTTCAAAGGTTATTCTCTGCCCTATCCCGTTATTTAAAGTTGGATCGTCGGACTGTTCTGTAAATGTAATGTTATTTACATCACCACTTCCTTGATAATCCGTTCCAGTTCGCAATCTGCGTGTCATAGTATCCATTGCATACGATAATGCATCTGTGGCTTGGCGTTCGATGCGACTCTTTTGTAGTGCTCGATTTACAGTTAGTAATGAACCGATTCCGATTGTAATAATAATCACAAAAATTGATACAGAAACCATCACCTCGATTAAGGTGAATCCGTCATGCTGTAATTGTGATAATTTTTTATTCATAAATTTATTTTATACTGACTTGTCCAATTTTTGAAATAACAATCGTTCGAGTACGTTCTGATCCTCCGTTATTATCGCTTGGCGAGGCAACTGTAATAATTAAACTTGATGCATCAGAAAGTATTCCATCCTGATTTGTCGTAAATGTTGCATCGGTTTTGTAACGTTTAAATGTAATACCTACCTTTTGAGTTGAGAGTGGCGGTAATAATTGTCCAAAAGTATTTTGATATTGAATATCTTTTATACGATCCTGAGTTTGAATTTTAATAACATCTACTACTTCGTCTATTCCTTCATTAAAAATCCCATCTCCATCATCCTTGAACAAGGTAAATTCTGGTGCAAACTGGTTTGAATTCTCTGGATCAGGATAAAATGCAATTCCTCGAGGTATTTCATTCTCTGGATCATCAGCAGAGAGCGTTGCTCCAGAATTAGTTTGAATTTGTCGAATCGAAATACCTATATCGTGCGCAAGATTATCAAGAGTCACCGCAGAACGAAATCCATTAAAGTTAAACATTACCACTCCTACCATTACCGCAAAAATACTCATAATAACGATGAATTCGATTAGGGTAAATCCGTCATGGTTTTCTGTAGAGAAACGAGAAATGTTCATAAAAATATACCCGTATTATATCACAGAAATAAACGAGTGAACAAGGAAAGGATTCCTGATTGTGCCAATAATACCAACAGCCATGCAAACAATAGGAATGGTGCAAACGGAACCTGAATCTTACGAACTGATGCATAGGAATGACCTTTTATTTTATGATAGCAAACATAGATTACAGCGAAAATCGCCCCAATATAAAACGCAGTTATTACAGCAATTACTCCAGAGAATAATCCAAAGAAAAATCCCATCCATGCAATAATTTCAATATCTGCGAATCCAATGTATTTTCCACTTGAAAACAACCAGATTGCAAGAAATGGAACAACGACGATTAATCCTGTGATGTGAAATAGTATGAATTGTCCGAAAGATTCAAAACTGAGCCCGAAAAAGTATCCTACAACCAAGAATATACAACTGAATAGTGTCATCAGTAAAAACCATAAAAATGGCACGAGTTTATGTCGCATATCATACACGGTAATGATAATAGCGAACACTGCCGTGATTAATAACGGAATCAATAAAATAATAACGAATCCGGTTTTTATATAACCATACTGAACTAGTAGAAAGTGGCTAATAAAAAAGAATATTATCGCAGTCATCAGCTCCACCAGGAAATATTGTGGTGAAATTTTTTCCTTGCATGATCTGCATTTTCCGAGTTGAACTACAAAACTGATTACAGGAATTAATTCGTACCACGATAACTGATGGTTACATTTCGGACAATGCGATCTGCCGCCCAGATTTTTATCGGTACCATATCGTAAAATAACCACGTTTAAAAAACTACCGACGATCAGTCCGAATATTCCAACGATCCATGGGATAAATGTAGTAATTTCCATATATTATCGGTGCATGTCGAATAATCCTTGATCATTTCCATTAAAAGGCTGCTGAACACCACTGATACTGCCACATTGAAAAACATTATTAATAGGATCTGTCCCATTAAAATTTTGATCACCTGTTTTAATTGGGTCCGTTACATTTTTCAACTGAACAGCCACTTGGAAACCAATACAATCATCACTGCCCTGTTCATAGGTTAATGGTGCATATTTAAAATTGATATCATCCTGATATTTCTGTAATTCAGGAATAAAGTCATTCAAGGACTTATTACCATCAACACCATCACAAACTTCATTAGGACTCAATAATTGTGGATAATTTCCACATGCCTGATGAAATTCCTCGAGTCCGAG
>CAZKPY010000036.1:0-6489 GCA_964554815.1 uncultured Candidatus Saccharibacteria bacterium
CTGCATAACTCGCTAAAAAATTGTGTAGTGTTTTTTTGAATACTGGTGAGAGTGTTGTTTTTTTCTTTGCGATATCTTTTAGTTTCCACCAGATAATTCCAAATAGTTCCTCTGGAGCAAATCCCTGACTTAACAGATCTTGGTAGTTTGTCCATATTGTAACTCCGTTTCCTGTTGCCAATGCGTTTGCAATCGAAAATGGGTTAGCTTTTGCGGTTGGTTTTTTTTCTTTATATTCGAACAACTCTTGGTGAGGAATTTTTTTTAAGTATGCTACAGGAAATGAATCTTCGAGCCAAATAACGTCAGTTGTTTTAGGTAAATTACCTAGGGAGGTAATAATCGTATCCCAAAAGTCTCTGTTGATGTAGGAAATAAAAACTGTTTTTGGTGTGAAAAATAAATTTTCAGATTCCAATGTATGACTAATAATTGACTCATCGATAATCTGGTCAGTAATACGAACTATCTCGCGGTCACTGCGAGATAGTTTTTTAAATACTTCATCAATAGGAAATTGTTTATATAGATGAATCATACATTAAAACCACATACGAACTCGTTTTTTATACTCAATATAACCTTCACCACAAATTTTAATCGTGTCGTTCTCAACCCATGGGATGTAGAGAATGGTCAGCGCAATCATATGAACTACTCCACAAATAATAACAATCCCAGAATTCAAAAATAGCCCAAACCCAAAAAACATAACCATGAACCCTAGTGTACCTGGGTGGCGACTGAATTTATAAATTCCTGTTTGAAAATCACTACACACCGATGTTTCATTCATTGATAGTAATTCATGGCGTTCACGTTCGGCCAGTAAAATGAGGGGTGTCCCTGCACCGAAAAGAATGAATCCGAGATAGAGTGGTAAATCAACATTATCAAACAACCGAATAGGAAAAATTCGAAACATAATCAATGAAAATACGAGCGCAATTAAAAACAATACCGGCAAATACGTCGAGTTTTTCATGAGTTTCATTTTTAATTCGTGTACGTGCAGTGACATATATATCAGTATAACTAAAACTGGTAAATAATAAACTCTTAACTAAGACTCTTTAGATTATCTAAACGATCTCCTGTTTCCACATCGACTGTTATTGGAATATCAAGAGTCTTTGCAAGCTCCATAACAATATGTTGTTTATGGGTAACCAAAACTGATTCCATGGTGTTTTTGAGCTCTTTTGCGAAATCAACTACTAGTGTGTCAGGCACCTCGTAAACCAATTCATCATGAATTTGTAATACTGGGTGAATATCTTTTGTCCAGCCTCGTTTTTCTATCATTTGCTGAACATCTACCATGGCGAGTTTTATGATATCAGCTGTAGCTGTCCCCTGAATTGGTGCGTTCACCGCTGTTCGTTCAGCTAACGCCTGCATGAACGGGAGTTTAGATTTAAACATAGGAAAATGTCGAATTCGCCCAAACAAGGTTTTAGTCTCTAATGTTTCCTTTGCAGATTTTTTTACACCATTGAGATAATTTTTAATATCTGGAAACTCGTTAAAGTAGGCTTCGTAGAATGTTTCTGCCTCACCACGAGTTGTACCCAGATTTTTTTGCAGAGCTGAAATTCCCATTCCATAAATAATTCCAAAATTAATCACCTTTGCATCGCGGCGTTGATTTTTCGTAACCTGATCTTCACTCACATGAAATACTCTGGATGCAACCGTGGTATGAATATCTTTATTGTTTCTAAACACGTCTGCTAAAATCGGATCACCTGAGAGAATTGCGAGTACGCGAAGTTCAATCTGTGAATAATCTGCTGCGACTAGTTGCGAACCCTGTGGTGCGATGAATGCTCCACGAATCGCACGGCCTAAATCTGTACGAATTGGAATGTTTTGTAAGTTTGGATTAGAAGAAGAAAATCGACCTGTTGTTGTTCCGTGTTGGATAAACTGTGCATGTAATCGATTATGTTCATCTAATAATGTTGGTAATGAGTCGATATAGGTAGAGAGCAGTTTTTGTAACTCACGATAATCAATAATCTTCTGTATGATTGGATTTTCTTCTAGCAAGCTTTCTAATACTTCTGATTTTGTAGAGTAAACTCCAGTCTTACTCTTTTTACCTTTTGGTTTTAATCCAAGTTCAACAAATAAAAAATCTGCGAGCTGTTTAGGTGAATTAATATTGAACGGTTCCTTTGCATGTTTTAAAATCTCGCCTGAGAGTTTTTCGAGCGCTGTATGATATTCACTTGATAGTTTTTCGAGAAACTTTTTATCGATTAATACTCCATAGGTAGACATAGCATCCACAACAGCAATGAGTGGTTGTTCAATACTATGATAAACACTACCCAGGTTTTTTTCTTCAAGTTTTTTCATCAATACATTATATGCTTCATCGATTGAATCGGTTTGTGTTTCTTGGAGAATTTCATCATATGATGGATGGGTCATATCTGAATTTAAAACCCACAGCGCAATAGAGGATTCTAATACTTTATTCTGATTATTTTCTCGATCATCGTTAATTTGTTGTAGTTTTTCTTGGTCAGGAACTGTATCAAAATCATCTGCAGATTCAATCGCGAGTTTTGGTTTTTCAGAAAACAAATATTCAAATCGTGAAACTAATGATCGAAACTCATATTCGCGTAGTAATGACCCTATTGTTGTTGGGTTGTATGATTCTGGAAATGTTTGTTCTGGAATCGTAAAATCAATCGGTGCGTCACGACGAATAATTGCAAGTGTTTTTGAAAACAATGCATTTTCCTCGTGTTCAATCAATAGATTAATGATTCGCTGCTTGATTCCTTTATCGAGAAACTGTTGCTGATCTTTTTTTAATAATTCATAAATATGTTCAATGGTTCCGAAATTTACAATCAAATCAGTTGCTGTTTTCTCACCAATTCCAGGAACACCGATAATATTATCAGATGGATCACCGCGCAGACCCTTATAATCTGGAATTAGTTCCGGACCGAATCCAAACCGTTCGAACACTTGTTCTTCATCATAGGTAATTGTATCAGTGATTCCTTTTTTCAAGGTATACACAGTGACATTATTTCCAGAGACAAGTTGTAGTGTATCCATATCACCCGAACAAATCACAGTTTTAATGTTTGGCAGATGTTTTACTTGTTCCACAATCGTACCCAACATATCGTCAGCCTCGAACCCAGGTGCGTCGTAAATTGGAATATTGAGCGCGAGGAATATGTTTCGAGATTCTTCAATTTGAGCCTTCAAAATATCATCAGTCTGTTTTCTACCTTTTTTGTATCCATCATATGATTCATGGCGAAACGTCGGTTGTGGCAAATCGTAACACGCGATAATATAATCCGGCTTGGTATCTTTCAGAGTCTTTAGAAGCATGTTCAGGAGCCCATAAAGCGCCCCTGTAGGCATTCCAGCCGACGAAACTAGTTCTGGAACCGCATGAAACGCGCGATGTAAAATAGCGTGAGTATCTAATAAAACAAGGGTTTTTGGAGCTACTTTCTCAGCGGAAATCGCCTTTTTTGAAGGGTTTTTTGGCATAGAGCCATTATAGCATAGTGGTTTGGTAAAAAGAAAAAAACCGTATTTCCTACGGCTTTAGAGTTATCATATTTTTATTCAAAAACTATACTCAGAAGTAATAATTTTTGTGTTTCTAAAAAGTCTTTTTTATCTTTAAAAAAGTACTGGTAAAATGAGGCGGACGAGTATAGGTGTCTAATATTGCTTTGTACTCTATTACCAAAATAGACTGCGTCTATTTTATCTCCTGTTAAGGTTTCCTCTTGAAAAGAACTAATACACCCTTCTATCGCACGAATTGTTTGTTGTAAAAATTCTACTTCGATTGCGTTTTTATAATCCTGTGGGGTTATATTTTCGTTAATCAAAAGCGATTGTGCAATTTTTGAAACAGGTAAGGATGTACTAATTTTGCTTAATCTTTTTTTATACATTATTATTTTCTCTTGTAAAAGAAGGATAAATGTAGAAATTTTTTGCGGATCAAGTACTCCATTTTGTTTACAAAGAAATAGGATTGTGTGTGAGTCTAGGTCGTTTATGTATTTCTCTTTTAGTAGAACTTCTGTTTCTTTTTCAATTTTAGTAAGTTCTTCTATTTTTTGGGAAATAGTATTAATTTTTTCTTTTTTAAAATCATTAAACTGTTGTCTAGAAATCATTTTATAAGTAATAGCGTAAAATACATAATAACAGGTACTAAATAAAGCGGCCCAGAATATAATAGCTAAAATTACAATAGTTGTTACATATTGTGCAGACCCATTTATTAACTGTGTCAGGTTTAATAGTTTATATAACAATAAACTGCTTATACCCAGAGCTGTTAAAGCTCGAAATATACCATTTTTTGTACGCATTATTTCTTTTAAAAGGTTTTCTTTGGTGAATGTTTGCTTTTCCATTGTTTTAATTTATAATGTGAGAAATTTTATTTTTTCCCATAATACCATTATTAATATGTAAGTCAAGTATCCCCTTGTGGTATTATATTCTTATGAAAATCTTTGCAATCGATCCAGGATATGACCGCGTTGGGGTCGCCGTACTCGAAAAACACGAACCGACTCAGGAAACTCTCGTTTTTTCGTGTTGTATCACCACTGATAAAAAATTGTCATTCTACGAACGATTAGAAACCATTCGCGCGCGACTTGCTGAGTTGATCGAGCAATATAAACCTGAACACCTGGTAATCGAGGAGCTCTATTTCGCAAAAAACACCACCACAGCGCTGCGTGTAGCAGAGGCTCGAGGGTTAATAGTTAGTGAATTTTTACGTAATTCTGTTCCTGTTTCAGAAATTCATCCGAATCATATCAAAATTGCTATTACTGGTTACGGCGCTGCAAAAAAAGAGGATATCCTGTTTATGTTGCCAAAACTAATCAAGATTGACGATGCAAAACGGCTCGATGATGAACTCGATGCCATCGCGATCGGTGTTACCTATTTCGCCCACAAGAAATGGTCGTAGAAATTGCTTGCAAAAAATAATAGATTTGATACAAATATATATAACCTTTCGGAAGATTAGTCTCTACGATCGGGATATTACGAGTTAAACCTTTATTTTATTTCTCACTATGAGTAATGATGCATTTTACGAGGACGATGTCGAATTAATGGATGGATTTCACGAAGTCGATGAAGATGACGAGGATGAATTCGGAGACGACAAACCTGCAGTAAAGAAAAAATCTGATGATAATGACGACCTTGATATCGACGACCTAGAAGACTTAGACCTAATCGATGACGCTGTTGTTGATGAAGATTTTGTATAATAAAAACACTACATCATGTAGTGTTTTTATTTATTCTGTAAAATTAATTACTGTCGTTGCGTTACCGCGATTATATGCACTATCTGCGGCTACAATTTTAATAGTTATATTACCTGTTGTGAACGAATAATTAATTGGTGAGAACTGATAGTTTAAACTCGGTCCTTCTACTGTTTCAATAAATTGATCATTGGCGTAAATTTCAAATTTTATAATTGGATTAACACCCTCGGCAGTTGCTGAGATAATAACGTTTTGATCTCCTGAAACAGTACCACCCTCTGCGGGTTGGTTAATAGTAACTACAGGTGCTAATTCTGGCCTATGAACATCATCTACCTCTGTTGGTTTTGCTGGTGGATTAGGAATATTACCTAATCCGTTTGTTTGAATCCAGTTTTGAAATGCAGCCTCCCAGTTTCTATATTGCGAATCTGAAATACCAATTCCAGCACGAGAGTTCAGTAAATTATCTTTGTTTATCCAATATAAAATATTATGTGGATTTTTTATAACATACTCCTGTTTTGTTTCTGGTGGTGTAAACTCTGTTGCTAATTTTCCTGAAATTTTATCCACAAAGAACGAATCACCACCCCACCATGATCCACGAATAACAGGTGGTACATTTTCATTTGGATTACTATATCCGCCAAATGATGTTTTATTGAGGTTCATTTCACGAATCGCAACATCCATCACACCTCGCCATGCTGGAGCCGAGATTGCAGAACCTTTTTTCATTGGTTTGTTGTCATTGTTTCCTGACCAAACTCCAACTGCGATATCTGGTGTATACCCTACCATCCACGCATCTTTATTATCGTTTGTGGTTCCTGATTTTACCGCTACTGGTCGATCTCCGAAATTTAACAGTGAATTTGCTCCAAATAGTGGTGTGCGTGCCACATTATCAGATAATACTGATGAAACCATATGTGTCGCATCTGGCGACATAACCTGTTCTGGTTTTGGTTTATATTCTTCTAAAATTTTTCCTGTTGAATCTTCTATTTTTAAAATTCCTGTTGGTACGTTTCGTACTCCATTATTTCCAAATACTCCATATACTGATGTAAGTTCGAGTAGTGAAACCTCACCACCTCCGAGCACAAGTGTTAATCCGTAGCGATCATAGTTTTTATCGAGAGTTGTGATACCAAGTTGTTTTGCGGTATTTAGCGCA
>CAZKPY010000037.1:0-6229 GCA_964554815.1 uncultured Candidatus Saccharibacteria bacterium
AATGACGATTCTTCTTTGTCTGATTTTTGTTTTAATTACATTGTAAATGATCCTTCGTATACTCAGATTAAAAAGGATTTAGTGTCAGGGTATTTTATTCTTCACTTGGAGCCTGCGTAAATGAATATTATCAAAATCAATGCTAGAGCAATAACGGATGATAATGTTTTTGATGTACCATTTGAGGCAGAACAGTGGTTTATTGATGCTTCTGATGATGCTATTGTAAAACTTTTTGATGAAGGTCTTTACAATTCTTATGCTTCGGATGCTGTTGGTTATTTTTGTTGCGAAAATAGTAATCACGAAAGTAATAAGTATCTTGAATGCTTGTTTACTTATTTGGAATATATTGCTGAATATAAGAATCATCGAGTAGCAATTGGATTTAGTATTTGGATTGATACAAATGATGCTCTAAAATGGGTGAAAGAAAATCGTCCAGGTATTTATAAACAATGTTACGATTACTGTCATCCACTGAATAGTTTTAACAAAAATAGTCAAGCATGAACGACACTCAAGATACTGTTGAATTTCGTTTGAATGAAATCAAGAAAACCAATGATTCCATTGGTTATGGTATTCTTGCCGGAAAGATTTTTAGCATTCATGTTGCTGATGGACGAGCATTTTACAGAATTAAGAAAGTTGGCAAGAAAAAATCAAAAGTAGAGTGGATGAATATTACGCTGCTTAATCCTGACAAATATATTTGTCCTGTTATTGGTATTAAAGGATATGTAAATAACGAGTATCTTTATCTCTATTTTGGTATGAATCGTAACACTGATTTGCGAATTTGCTGATAAAAGAAGAATATGAATATAAATACTAAATTTAGTTTGGGCGATCCTGTTGTAACGATTACGAGCGATTATGTATATCGTAAAGTTAAGTGCTATACATGCAATCATACAGGCAAGGTAGTTATTAACAACGAAGAATTTACCTGTCCTAAATGCAAAGGAGATTGTCTAAGAGATCAATTTTGTGGTCATAAGTCAATTATTGGCGAAATTAGCACAATTGGGAAGATTCAAGTTGAGATAACCGATCCTGAGTTTTGCTATCATGAAAAAGAAGCATATAAGGTAACTTATATGTTGAAGAGTACGGGGGTTGGCTCTGGAACTCTTTGGAATGAAAAGGATTTGTTCCATACTAGGGAAGAAGCACAGAAAGAATGTGATGTAAGGAATGCGTCTCTTCTTTTAGAAGATGATACACTGTAGAACGAGTAGCATATGGAAAAAGAAATTTTAAGTACCGAAGAACGGATCGATAAAGTAAATAAGATTATTGATGAGTATAAAAAATACAAGGACACATCTTCTTTGAGAAAATTAATTCATGACCTTTTAGATGTGTATAATGATTCTGTTAACTGGAGGAATAAAGAGACTATTATGCCTGAATGGGTTGCAAATTTTCCGGATAAATGATATCACTGAGTCTTTTCTGCAAAGATAGATCAATGACAGGGGGCGTAGATCAGTTGGTAGAATAAACATTTCGAGTCCTGGTAGCTCAATGGCAGAGCATCCGCCTTTTAAGCGGGGGGTTGCGGGTTCGAGTCCCGCCCGGGGCATTATGAAACTAATATCAAAGCAAAGAAAAAATCATATCGAATGGTTTTTTTATGATTTGGAAGAAATTAAAGAAGTTAAAAGATTTGATAAAGATTATGTTTTTATCCCCAAAGGAAAATATATTATAGAAATGAGAATTCATGATGTTTGTACAAATTCCATTTTATACACAGTAGAGGTTCTTTCTGAAAATTATCCTGTTGGATATAATTTTGATTTTCCTGTTATATTTAATGATGAAACAAAAATAGGAGACTTTTTAGGAACTAATGAGCATACTTGGTTTTCTTTTCCTTGCTATTTTTTGAGAAATTAATTATGAAGAAATGTTACTACCATATTATGAAAAGCAGCGTTTCTCGGTGCGCTTTCATGCCTAAAACACCCGGATTTCATTTTCTTCGACTTCTTCGACACAACAAAAGCGAATGGATGGTATGGGATGGAAGTATTTATATTGGGAGCGTTTTTGAGTATAATAAAAATAAATACGGCATTGGTTTTGAGAATTTTGAAAACATTACAGTATACACTCCTGTCTCTTTTCCGTCGCTTCGTAAGTGCGCTAATTGGCTAACGAAAAATTCTATTGTCGCAAAAAACGAGAGACGATATAGGAAACACGAAAAAAACGAAAAACGACTCGAAAAGAAAGCAATCAGAACTCAAGCACTGAATCGTAAAAAGATTTCGTCCTTAGCAAAGAAACTTGGAGTTTCTATTCAATTTGTTGACAAGGATTAAAAATGGGCTATACTCATTACTTTCATTTTAATTCTCGCTGTCCAGCCGATGTTTTTGCAAAAATTAGCAATGACATTAAGAAAGTTGTAGAGTATTGTAATTCGTTGAATCCTGATGAAATTCGAGGATGGGACGGATACGGCTCTCCTGAATTTGATGCTAATTTTATTAGTTTCAATGGTAATGCCGAAAACGGAACAGATTGCGCAACTTTCTTGCTTGAACAAAATAGAACTCGTAAGAATTTTTGCAAGACAAATCGTAATGTATACGATACAGTTGTTGCTGCTTCTCTTTTGATTGCAAAGCATCATTTTAACGATATGACAGTATCTTGCGACGATCAAGAAGAAGGATATGATAAGGCCGTTCGGTTGCTTAAAGATGCTTTGGGCTGGGATAATACTGAAATTGTTTACAATAATGATGGTGTTCATATTGATGTAAAAAATCACTGACAAAATGGAGTTTAAGTGTATGGTCTGGATCGTTGTTGGCATGGTTGCCGCTTTCGTGGTTGGTATTATGATTTTTGGAGCGTATCTTCAGGGGAAGGTAGAACCCGGAAATGGAGAAGGATAATGGGATTCACTGATATGTCAATTATGGGTTCAGATACCGCTGCTGATATGGCATCGAATATTGGCGATATGCTTGCCAAGAAACTTACAAAAGAATCAAAAGTTAAAGATAATGAATTCAATACTGATGGCATTGATAATGTAGCTATGTTTTTTGAGGAAGTAATTTGTAAATCAAATAATGTATTTAGTTACAATGATAACTTAATTTATCTTGCTAATAATATTGTTGAATCTCTTAAAAACAGGATTAAAGGTCTTAGTAAAAAAGAATATCGAAACGACGATGGCGTTCAGGAGTTCATTTCCAGATATCGTCAAATGACAAAGGCTATTAATCGGTGGATTAAAAATAATAGTTAATACGAAATCATCACTGAAAGCGCGCAAGATAAAAAGCGACAATACTAATATATTTCAAGGAGAATTAACGATGACGAAGACGATTTTGAGTCCTGACATGAACGGCAAGGTTCGCTATCCTTCTGTGAATGTTGTTCTCTCAAATTGCGATGGTAATGCTTTTTCTATTCTTGGCAGGGTAAGCAAGGAAATGCGCCGTGCTGGCGTTGCCGAATATGAAATTGATGTTTTTACCGAAGAAGCAATGGGCGGAGATTATAACAATCTTTTGCAAACCTGTATGCGATGGGTTGATGTGTCGTAAAGACTATAGCACTGAATAATATTTCGTGGAATAAAAGATTATGAAAATTCATCCTCAAGCTAAACGTCATACAGATGAAATTATTGATACGATTGCCCGTTCAATGCACATTAATCTTGTAAACGAGGGAGAAGAATTTCTTAGCGTTAAAGACTATCAGAAAATTAGAGAAAAACTCGAAAAGAAGTTTACGAGATTGTTGAATAAGAATAAAAATTGCGTTTGCTTTCCTCGTCCTGGTGAAGTCGATTGGTTTAATAGCGATCCGAAGAATTGTTATAATAATAGTTAAGGAATAAACATGAATCGCAGTATTGCTGACAATGCCGCTAGTAAGTCTCTTGCCGTAATTCGAGAAGCAATGAAGAATGATCCTGTTTTTAAGGATTATACCGTTGTTGATGCTGGCGGTAGTTTTGATTATAATTCTTTTACGCTTAAATTTGCATTTGTCAATACGAACGCGGCTGTTGTAAATAATATGAATACTGTCGTTTCTGGCAGCGTTGAGCATGGACTTGCTATGCCTGGAACCAAGATTGAATTCAGGGGCAAGAAATATACTGTAGTTAAGGCTGCTCGTAAGTTTTATCATGCTGTTGACGAAAACGATAAGCGATGGCGCGTTCCGTTTGTTGGTTCGAAAATGGTTAAGTAACAATAAAATATAACGCTAATGGCGTTATTATTTCATCTATCAAAATGGGTGCGGTCATTAGGCTTCTTTTCACTGAATGATATATAGATAGATATTCTGTTATGAAAAACGAAAAATATCTTACCGAACATGCTCGCAAATTCCTTGATTCTCTCAAGAATAACGGGTGCAATAATCCTTGTAGGATTGAAAACGAGCAACTCGACCAATACACCCTTTGCAATACTCTTTTCAATATGTATACACCTACGATTAAGTGGGGGTATCTTGAAGTTGATGTTTCTCAAGATGTTTTTACTTTTCGTAAAGAAAAGAAAGTTACTCTTTCTGGTCACTTCTTTATCTACCATGACGGTACTGCTATTTTCTCCGCTTCTGGATGGGCAAGCGGAAAAGAAGAAGGCCGTCCTTGTATGAAAACTTTTTTCTTCCGAGTAGGCTGTAAGCATAATTATAAGCGAGTCGAAATTGGTCGTTGTTTGCACCGAGAAACTTGCGAAAAATGCGGATATCAGCACGACGTAGATACTTCGGACTAATTATGAAAAACAAGAAACAGTGCTATTGCGACGGAACAGGGCATATCGTTGTATGTTTGCTTTGTAGGGATAATATCCCTCATGGCAGTTGCGATGATTCTTATTCCGTTCCATGTCAATGTCAAAAGAATAAAAATATTCTTAAGGGCGGACTGGAAAAAGGCAAAGATAAAATCACTGAAGAAAAACGTAATAGTTAATCATACTATGAATAAAGATTGTTTTAATATTCCAATTTTTAGAGTTAGCCGTAATTATGGCGAGCCGAATGGCGTTGTAACTATCTGTCACCTTGCTTCTCGGTGGTTTGACGCAAATAATCATGCAGTCGATCTTCGCAATTCTTTTGTTGAAGGAGCAAGTTCTCGTATTGAACAATTGTTTGATGAGTTTCTTGATACTCATCCAGATAGCGATAGCCAATTTGTAAATTACGTTCAAGAAAAGAGCGATGAGTTTTATGTTCTTGAAATGAATAATATTGTTGATGTAACATTGTAAGGTAGCGAAAATGAAAAATATTGAAATCAAAATTCACAATTGCAGCATGAATGGACAGTGTTTGCTCTCTATGCGTAAGGATACTGACGGTTCTCTTCCTATGCTTAGCCTTCAGATGCCTATTGAAATTGCTCTATGGATCAAGAACAATCTCGAAAAGGCCACTGATCATCCTGATGATTATAAGGCTGTTGATATTCGTAAAATCGCGGAAAAGATGTAAAAGAAAGGTGTTCAGTCAATTGAAGAACAAGACGCTGCTTAGTATTTGGAATAAGTCTAGGATTCTTACCGATCCATTTACCGGATCTTTGATCTATAGCAAGGAACGAGTTTTTGCGAGCCGAGCAAAGGGGAGCGGATATTCTGAGAGCGAGGTACGCAAATTTTATCCGCGAATGGACACAACCTTTTCAAGCGAACGGTTGTTGGCTGCTACCAACGAAGTGTATAGCACTGAATCGGTTTTGGGGGCTTCATAAAACATGAAAAATAAGAACAAGATTGTTTCTTTCTTTACCAATACTTTTTGCATCATTTTCGGTATTCTTGTATCTCCATTTGTTTTTCTTTTTTATGCAATTCTTACTTCTCTTTTGGTTGTAGTTGGTTTTTTTTGTATTCTTGTTTTTATGAGTATCAATATTGGTTATTCTGTTTTGCACAAAGAGATGCCAGAAGGAATTGAATTGTTTTTTGATCGAATGCACAGAAAGATCAATGCTTTTTTTGATTCAATGAATTTTGGAAGCAGCAAAAATATTGATGACGAAGAAGATTATTTTGATGATTATTGCGATTATCTCAAAGAAGAAGATTATCGCAAGATTAACGGAGAATAATAAAAAAAGGATACGATATGAAGAAGTATCGAGTTTTGGCGGCTGTTCACTTTGTTATTCCTATTGAGGTTGAATCGGATAATGAGGATGACGCGGTTGTTGAGG
>CAZKPY010000038.1:0-6227 GCA_964554815.1 uncultured Candidatus Saccharibacteria bacterium
AATCCTGCGGATTTTGTCCGAAATACATTCGAACTTCGTCCAATACACACCGCAAAACAAGGAGCGCAGCGACTATGTTCTACCTCCGCAAAGAAAGATGTTATAATACAAAAATATGAACTCACTAGCACATATTGAAATAAATGTTTCGAGCTTACAAAAGTCTAAGGATTTTTATCAAACTATTTTACTAAAATTAAAGTGGGAAAAAGTTTTAGATGATAACGATGTTGTAGGTTTTAAAAGTCCAGATAAAACACATTTATTTCTCGTACAAACAGAAGACATGTTTACATCAAATATTTTTCATAGAAAAAATATAGGATTAAATCATATTGCGTTTCGTGTTGAATCGGAAAAAGAAGTTGAAGATTTTAGTGATTTCTTAAAAGAAAAAGATATTAAAACATTATATACAGAAGGACATAACGACTACTCTAAAGAATATGATATGGATAAATATCTCGCCGTCTTTTTTGAAGATCCAGATCGTATCAAGTTAGAAGTAGTATTTATGAAATAAAAAAAATAAGCCCTTGGTGAATTTAATGCCCCAACGTAAATCCAAAAACTTTTTTACTATACGGTTCTAAAATCTTTTGAATCTCGGTTAATGTTCCACCGGTCGTGCTGATATCATCTATTATAATAAATACCACCGAATCTAAATTTTTCGGTAGGAAATTTTTATCAACAGAAAATGCATTTGCAATATTATTGAACCGCTCTTCGCGGTTTTTTATTAATGCTTGTTTCTTGGTTAATTTTGTTTTTCTCAAAAGGTTTTGGTTCAGGTTGAGTGATGTGTTTTGAATAGTATCTTGAATGGTTGATATGAATGATTGTGCAATATAATTTGCTTGATTGTATCCGCGTTCGGTGAATCGTGATGTATGTAGTGGAACCGGTAAACAGATGAATGTATGATTCGGGAATTGATCGTTTAATTGTTTAAACCACTCTAACAATTGGGGTAACCCTTGGCGTAACAATTGATTAATGATTTCACGATCAGGAAAGTTTTTCAGATGGCGAATGATGTCTTTCATTGTTTCATCTTTGTAACTATATAATGACAGTGCCCACGGCAGGTTCTGTTCAGTGGCGAATTCGACTGAATTTAAACAATCACTGCAGAGATTTGTTTCGGATAATTCTGCACAAATAATACATTGGGCAGGGAATAGATAGGTAAAGACTTTTTTAATCAATGACGCGATCATATAACTATTGCATTATTGTAACATATGATATACTTGATCTATGTTTGACAAGATTAAAAAGCTTTTTTCAAAGGGTACTGCATCTCTGGTAGCGATCAATATTGGTTCGGGTGGCGGAGGCAGTGTCTGTGGAATTGATATCGGATCAGGTTCGATCAAAGTAGTTCAAGTAAAAGAAGAAAAAGGAACCATCGTGCTGGAAACGTACGGTGCTCTTTCGCTGGCTCCGTTTGTAAATGATCCTGTCGGAAAACCTGCACGATTAGATGAACCGACTACTGTAAAGGCAATCACTCAAGTTCTCAAAGAGGCTCGCGTAACTGCAAAAAAATTCATCGTATCATTGCAATCTAATGCAGTGCTCGTGTTTGTAGTTCCATTGCCACGTGCCAGCCAGAATGATCTGGCGACAATTATTCCGAATGAAGCGAGAAAATTTATTCCCGTTCCATTGACCGAGGTTTCGCTCGACTGGTTTATTATTCCTGATAAAGAAACCTATGAACAAGAGGAGGCAACTGTATCACCAATGATCGAAGTTCTCGTGGTTGCAGTTCGAAACGAAACATTACAGAATTATGAATCAGTATTAAAAGCAGCAGCGTTACCGAATCCAGTTTTCGAAATTGAAAGTTTTGCAACGATGCGTTCAGTGTTACGACGTGAAATCGCTCCATTGTTAATCGTAGATATTGGAACAGGATTTTCGAGTATGATGGTAATCGAATATGGAGTCATTCGAACATTCCACGTGGTGAATCGTGGATCGGCATTCGTAACAGAATCGATCATGCGCAGTCTATCAGTAGAATTCGACAAAGCTGAAGAGATAAAATACAGTTCAGAAAAACATCCAGAGGCAGTTACTATTATTAACGAAGCGAATCAATATATCGTTTCAGAGATAAAACGTGTATTATTAGAATACGAACACACACAATCGCGTGCCGTTTCTAAAATAATTATTTCTGGTGGTGGATCACTCGTTGCAGGGTTTAAAGATTTAGTTGCGAAAGAGACAGGGCTCGAGACAGTTTTCGCAGATCCATTCTCGAAAATGGATGCGCCAGATTTTATGCGACCACTCTTAATTAAAACTGGACCAGAATTTTCAGTTGCAGCAGGACTTGCATTAAAAGATTTGTTGTCTTTTTAATTAATACACGGTATACTTTATACAATCTATGGAACAAGAATTCCGAACAACTTTTATACCTAAAAAACCGATTGCTCAACCAACGGTTTCATCATCCGCTCCAGTTGGAAAACCGGTGGGGATTTTGTTTGTTATTGCGGTTGTAATTTTTATTGTATCGATCGCGTGTGCAGCTGGTGCGTATTTCTATAAATCATATCAAACCAAGGAAACAGCAGTGCTCGCAGATTCTCTTGCAAAGGTTCAAAAAAACCTCGAAACAAACGTGGTCAAGGAATTTACTGTCATGGATAAACGATTAAAAAATGCAGAGACATTAGTTAATCAACATACCGTTGTTGCGCCACTATTTCTCGCATTACAGAAAAGCACCCTGCCTGCAGTTCGGTATACAAAATTAGAACTTTCTTATGACGAAAATAAAAACCTCGTTGCGAAATTATCCGGAGAGTCTGATGGATATCGATCGATTGCATTACAATCACAGGCATTGGCACAAAATACCAGTTTCAAAAATATCTTGTTCTCGAACTTCGTAGTAACTCCAAAGGGGCGCGTATCGTTCGATGTAACGTTCTCGTTACCAATTGCAGATCTGGCATTTGATAAATTCATCGGAACTTATCAGCCAGCAGCTACGATCAATTCAATTACTGATAATCAAATACCAATGGATGAAATTTCTGATCAGCCAGCTGACGAAGTATTGACCGAAGAGGTAGCTGAACCAGTAGAAGCGGCACCAGTAACAACTGGTAAAACTACAAAGCCGAGTACGACTCGATAATCTGTTTAAATAATTATTAAATCTATGAGACTTATCCTTTCAATCATCATGGTTCTGGCATCAATAGGTGGATTCATCGCCTACATTGTTCCGACCTATACAGACGCGAAAACAATCGGTGTTCAAAAAACCGAGTATTTAGATTTGCTCGCGAATGCTCGATTGTTGGTTGAAAAACGAGATCAGCTCTTACAAAAATACAACAATATTAGTCCATCTGATATTGCAAAGCTTGAAAAAATGTTACCTGCGAATCCAGATAACGTGAAATTAATTCTCGAAATTGATGCATTAGCAAAAACACAAGGGTTAGTATTACAGAATGTAAAAATCCAAGACGCTGCAGAAACAGATGCAAAGAATCAAAAATCAGCAACAAGAATAAATCCAGACATTGGAACATTAACGCTCGATTTCACAACCAGCGGGTCGTATACTGCCTATGTGAATTTCATTCAATCACTTGAACGAGATCTGCGTATTATGAATCTCAAGAAAATTTCATTCATTGCACCAGAAGATAAAAATACGTATCAATACCAGACATCGGTGGAAACCTATTGGGTAAAATAAAATCATTATTATGAAAAATCACAAACTCATCATCATTATAGTTGCTCTCGCAGTCGTTGCCGTCGGCGCCTATTTGTATTTTTCAGGATCAATGAAAAACGCTCCATCGAAACAGTCGACTGGAACACTGGCATCTACTACAACAGGTGAGAGTCCAACAACAATTGGTGATACTGCACCTGCAGCTCCAATAGCAGGTTCTGAAATTGCGAGTTTATTGAAAAATATTTCCTCGATTCGATTAGATGATAGAATTCTAACCAATCCTTCATTTCTCGCACTGGTAGACAGCTCAATCGCATTACCACAAATAGAAGTTTCTGGACGTGTTAACCCATTCGGACGAACATCAGCACTCGACAACAGCACACCATCACAAACAGTAATTAATACCAGCGCATCATCTGGTGCAACGACTACTCGATAAATGTATTCGCACTATGCGGGTATTTTTTTTCTGGTATACTACTAACATATGGGATTTCTCGAAAAACTTGTTGAACAAAAAATAATTAATCGATATCAATTGAACGATATTCTCGCAAAGGCAAAAGAAATGGCAGGCGATGTTGATCGCGTGCTCGAACTCTATAAAATTCCTGATGTTGCTGTCAGATCTGCAAAGAGTAGTTTTTTTGGCGTTCCTGAAATCATTGTTCCTGAAATCATTCACAGTGAATTACTGGGTAAAATTCCAGTCGATGCAGCACGTAATTATAAATTCATTCCTGTTGTCGAGGAGGCTGGAGTACTAAAAATCGGAATGCTCGATCCAGGAAACCTGGAGGCACGTAACGCACTGCAATTCATTGCATCACAGACTAATATTCCGTTTGAAGCGTATGTAATTTCATACGGAGATTTCACGCGAGTTATTTCGATGTATAGTGGATTTGGGGACGGATCAATGGAAATTTCTCACCATGAAATGTCAGAAGATGTCTCAGATCTCGAAGCTGATGCTGTAGGTGCAGAGGAATCAGATGCGATTTCGTTTTCTGAATCATTCGATGTAAAAGTAAAATCAACTGATGCAAAGAAAATTGTCGAGGATGCGCCTGCTACAAAAACAATTGCAGTAATGTTGAAAAACGCTATCGAGGGTGGAGCATCAGATGTACATATCGAACCGACAGGAACTGATGTTCGTGTTCGGTATCGTGTGGATGGAATTTTACATGTCAGTCTACGTACGAATAAAAACATGCATGATTCGTTGATTGCTCGACTAAAAACAATGACCAACACGATGAAACTGGATGAAAAACGAAAACCACAAGATGGTCGTTTTATGGCATTTACTGGTGGACGAAAGGTAGATTTCCGTCTCTCAATCCTGCCGACATTTTTCGGTGAAAAAGCCGTAATTCGTATTTTAGATTCTGCACAGGGTGTTAAAAAACTCGATGATATTGGTATGGCGCCTGATCATATCGAAATAGTGCGAAAAACACTTGGGCTACCATATGGACTAATTCTCATCACGGGTCCGACCGGTTCCGGAAAATCAACCACATTGTATTCAATGTTAAACGAAGTTGATCGTGAGCGATTGAACGTAATTTCACTCGAAGATCCAGTAGAATATAATATTGCAGGTGTTAGTCAGTCTCAGGTTCGCCCTGAAATTGGATATACATTTGCGGCGGGGCTCCGCAGTATTTTGCGTCAGGATCCAGATGTAATCATGGTAGGAGAAATCCGAGACAAGGAAACTGCAGAACTTGCAATCAACGCAGCGCTCACAGGTCACCTTGTGCTCGCAACACTCCACACCAACAACTCAATTGGTGTAGTTCCACGATTGGTGGATATGGGTGTTGATCCGTATTTAATTGCACCAACACTTGTACTTTCAATTGCTCAGCGATTGACGCAGAAATTTGTCCCTGGCAAGGGAGTACCGGTTCCAATTGAGGGTGCAATTGCAGGATTACTTGAAAAACAGTTCGCAGATATGCCTGATCAATTCAAACCAAAGATTACTGCCGCTGATAAACTGTACGAAATACCAAAAACTGGTAGTGAGGGAGTATTACACAGTCGTGAACCGGTATTTGAAATGTTTTCAATGGATAAACAATTGCAAAATATTATCTTGAAAGAACCAAACGAAAATGCGATTTATGATTACGTACGAAAACAGGGAATGCGTACTATGCGTGAAGATGCGATTCTCAAGTCTATGCAGGGAATTATTCCATGGGGAGAAATTAATACACTCTAAAAGCACCTTTTGGTGCTTTTTGACTAAATATAATATTTATGTTAGTGTGTTTTCAAATAAACCTTTTAAATTAACTCATATGACACCAAGATTAGAACCAGAATTGATAAAATCTCAAAACACTATTGAGTCTCCTGAAAAACCAGAACGAGGTATAAAAATTGTTGACCTACTAGAACGTATTAGAGCTGCGGCACAAATTCGTTGGCAGAAACAAGGAAAAAGAGGGCCGCTTCCTTATAATGTGCGAGTTGATAATGA
>CAZKPY010000039.1:0-6169 GCA_964554815.1 uncultured Candidatus Saccharibacteria bacterium
AGGACGGTGCGTTCTCATCGCACAAATCGCCGGTTCGAATCCGGCTAGGGGTACATAGTTCGAAAATCGCCACTTTTAAGCCCTTTTTCAAGGACTTGCCACAATGGTTTATATTGTTGTGACGTGATATTACCATCAACCCACTCACAGTTCGAAAGTATAGATTTGAGTAAATCGATTCTATCTTCATCTTCACCCTCTACAAACAAAGAATAGGCGGATATAGCAAGATTTCTGAAAGATTCCAGTTGTTCGAAAGTAGCAACAGGGTCAAACGGCTTCTGTGTCTTTTGCTGTAATTCAAATTGAATGCGTTTTTCTCGTAATTCTTTTCTTTTTTGATTGTATAGGCCTTCATCAAGTGATCCAGCAAGATAGAGATCAAGTAGTCGTTCCAGTTTCGTATCTATTTCCTGTAGTTGTTGGCCTGTTTGGTCTATATCCATAGTTTTCCCGTCCCTCATATCTTTTATGTAGGTTTCATAGGCCAACTTTGCAAAATCTGCTTCTACGGCGGAAAAGGGCTTGAATACTATCGGGAGTTTCTTTTGTATATCACCTTCTTTTGTGTACTTACGGTGCTGTGTGCATATGTGTTTTGCGTTGGTACAGTAGTAATAGGTGTATTTCTGCTTCTTCTTGTCTCCCGTCAAACCACATCCGCAAATACCACATCGCAGATAGCCACGATATATATAGTCGTGGATTTCTTTTTTCGGCTTACATTTACCATGAAGAATATCTTGAACTCGATCAAACAGTGATTTTGAAATAAGTGGCTCGTGAATTCCTTTATAAATCGTGTCACCACATCGCATTGCACCGTAATAAATTGGGTTGGTGAGAATCTTGTGAATTGTTGTGACGTAAATCTTTCCCTGAGTGTCCCGTGACTTCATTCCCCTATCACGCAAGATGTTTGTGACCACTTTGAGTGAGTTCGTGCCTTCTACATAGAGTGAAAAGGCCATTTTCACATAATTTGCATAGATTGGGTCAGGGTAGATTCGTGCATCACGATTAATATATCCAATCGGTGCACGGGTCGGAAACTCTCCTCTTCTAATTTTTGTCATCATGCCCTCTTTTACCCGAATCGATAACTTTCTTGAAAATTGAGCCGCACCAATAAGATCAATACCCATGTAATACAAATCATCAACGGAATTGTATATTTTCTCTTTTGTGCGTACTTCTTGGAGTTTTTTATCTTGAAAGAGTTCTATAAGGTCGGCAAGTTCCCGTTCATTACGTGTTAATCGATCCAAATGCGCAACGATAATCCCATCGGCTTCGCCATCGCGAATACGCACCAACATAGAAGTAAACTGTGGTCGATTACCTGCAATTTTTGCACTTCTTGCCTCTTGAATAGTATCCACAACGGAAAGATTTGAACGAAACACAATATCGTCAGTTATCGCCTTTTGTGTTTCCAATGACAAGATTTGATTTCCTGCTTCATCGGTTGATTTACGGTTATAGACAAAATACTTCATACAGGAATTTCAGGGGCAGAAATTTCCTCACCATCAACAAAGTCACCACGCAGAAGTGTATTATATACCCAACTATTGCCTTGTTTATGTAGTAATAATTGTTTTTGCATATCTGATAGTTCTGGATGAAATGGTTTTGCAGTTTTTGATGGCCTTATACACGATTGACTTATACCATATCGTTTTTCAAAATGATAGAAATTGCTACCCTGAATATTAGTAACACTTTTCAAAATATACTTTGATAAATACCCGGACATACTAATCAAATCCTGAATCGGCTCAACACGCATTTGAACACCTCCACCAATTCGTGTCCATATTTCTCTCACCTTTGTAATATCCAGTCGTGTATTTATCGCCATATGAATATGTGCATTTCCATTCTTCTGGAACTCAATAACCCATACATATTTGAATATATCCTTCCCTTTTACCATTCGACTAATATTTGTGCGCAACGTGTTAAAGAGATATGTAATATATTTCTGAGTCCGCCCACGATATTTTTCAGGTATCACTTTGGGATCGAGTGTGAGGGTAATAAAATACTTCATACCATTTAGAATAATTACGCCACGAATTAATTCACCCACAGAACGTGCCTTTATTGGCGCACAAGTTGGACACCTCCACGAATTACAAATCATTCGCAAAAATGTTGCATAGTTTAATGTTCCGTTTTGATATTTCAATAGTGCGATTGCAAATTTTTTGCAATAATACGGTGGATTTTTTAACATAGTGAATTTTTTATTTCTCAACTTACGTTTATTTGCTATCGCACGATCACTATGCGTTTGTTGAGATGATCTATTAGGAGTCAAGTATAGTATCTGCTCACTGTCGTTCGCAGATACACTATCCTTTACGGCTTTCACAATACCTCCTTTCAAAACGAGCAATCACACGCCCGAAATAAAAGAGGGATTGATGAAATTCCTCCACTTCTGCATCAGAAAGATCACGGTTAAACCGTTTCTTAAAATATGCACGAATGTTATTAACTTGTTCTTTGTCTGGTATTTGGTTCACGAAAAACGTGAACCTCTGGAAGATTTAGGCACAACAAAAACAACCTGTTAAAGTGTTTTTTAATTGTGTCCTGTCCTGATCTGTCTGCAGCCGACTGATGCAAGTAGTGAGCCAGTAGAGTTAGAAGTTCCCCTATCTGCTATTACGTATCACGATGCCTTCTTGCTGCAACATGTCTATTATTTTGTGAAGGATGACATGCGTCTAATATAAAAAGTGCGAAAATCTTACAAAGGTAAGATGATTAATTACATTGCTATTATAACCTTTTGAAATTACAAAACAATACTTTCAAAGTATTACTCTTTAATCTCTTTAATAATTTTGGCTTGTTTTAATATTGATATATAGGTTTTTAATACAACTTGCATATTTACACTTTCCAATTTTTTTCGATTTTTAATTAATAATAATATTATAATTAAAAGTGCAAATAACAATCCCCAGTAATTGCCCATTAAATAAAAATAATAACAAAAATATATTGAGATGATCGCACCACCTTTTATAATTGATAATGCAAAATCATTCATATGAGATTTAATTGAATCAGATGCATATTCATACGATAGATCATCAATATTTTCATATGACAAAGTTTTGATATCAAAATACTCTACAAATCTCTTTCTTATCGTGTTGATCAAATCTTGATTCCACATTTTATCGCCACCTAATAATGGCAGTCCATAACTAGTCATACATGGGTATCCCAAAAACTCAACGAAATTTATTAACTGTGGTAATATTTTTTGCATAAGTTTATTAAAAAAAGTATTTTTCAAATTTTTGTTGGACACCTTGAGAAGAGTTAATTTCATGTGAACAAGAAATATAAAACCACCGATAAGATAAACAATGGCATCAAAAACAAACAAGTGAATCGTACCCACAAACATACAAATGGATAAAAAACATACAATTGCAAAAATGACTATATAAAACGAAATTTTTTCAACTGAAAATGCAGTAATTTGTAGAAGGTAATTATTTGCAAATATAAATCCTATTTGAACCAACAAAATAAACCCTATAATTGTTTTTGCGAAATATCCGAATGAATCAGAAAAAATAGTACTTTTTCCAACCATTTCACTAATTTTTGTAATATCCATATTTAGTAGTTCTTATTATATCACTTTGAACCTATAGACAATTAAATAATCTTCCGATTTCTTCCCAACAAGTGTTCAAGAGTATGGGACAATATCTTAAAAGTGGAAGAAAACTATAATATATCGGAGAGAGCACCCGCAATATCCTTCTCGTGGATTTGAAATTGTTTTGCTTCAAACATAGTAAACCTTGTTGACATTCCTGCGACTGACTGTTTAAGATGATCCTCTTCAATATCTAAAATTGATGCAGTCTTTTTAAGCAATATAACAGCCTCTGAAATATCCATATGAAATACTGTTACGCCTATAATTTGATTTTGCCTCATATGCGGATAATAGACTCTAACTTTTGACGGATCATCACCTTCAAAATCACCAGCCAAAATTCCGGTTAATAAATTCAAAGAATTAAATGTTAACTCTTTTGTTTCCATAGATGGCATAGTTAATCGATTACCACCAATTACAGTCCTTTCCTCTATTTTATCTTCGGTAAGACCTGACAAAGAAAATTCTTGCTGTATAGGTGCTTTTAATAACGCCTCTTTACCATTCCAGGCGCCTAATTGTGCTTCATCTAAAAATGCTCTGCTTTGTGCTGAATCAAAACCATGTGTTATTGGCATACTGCATAATTATACAACATTTACCGTATTTCTAATATTAAATTGAGGCAAAATATGTTCCGATTTCTTCCCAACAGGTGTACTACGAAATTTTGAGTTCTTTACATCCTCTATTATTCAGGCTTTGGTAGATTGTTAAGTAATGTTATTAATTTGTCAGTTTCGTAATCATCAAATAGTTTTATAACTTCTTCTAGAACGTAGATTAAGCTTCCTTCTTTATAACGAATACGAAGTAATTCGCCAGGTCCTCCAGGACCATCATAAGCAAAACCTCCATATTCCTGAAGAATAATTGTTTGCTTATATACTTCAAGCGATAATTCAGAATCATTCGTTAACAAAATATTATCGTTGCCTTTTTTTGATAAAAAAAGATCTGTTAACGATTTCTGAATTTTTAACAAATCTGGATTTTCATAATCTACACCAAAAATATCTGTTAAATATAACATATTGTAATAATATCATTTTAACCCATAAAACGTTCCAATAGCGTCCCAACAGATGTACTGCATAAATATTCCCGCATGATAGCGGGATTTTTTATGCACACTCGTTGGAATTTGAACCGGTCCCCGGTTCGCAGTCCAACAGTAGATAATTCGATTCAAAGAGAATTGTTGTACTGCTGTTGAGTGTCGTGTACTAACGACAACTCGGCGGAAGCTACTATATTAAATGTAGCGTACAATTAGGATTTTAGGGATTCAATCATTAGTTGTGAATTACAATGTTACCGCCCGTAATCGAGTACATTCCCGCGCTGAATCCTACACCCGTCTCACACCAAGCTTTTGCGGTAGCCAAATCTGCTGTGGCACCATGACCGTAGAGGTCCCCATTTATCGCAGGAGTGCCTACATCTTTGACATATGAAACTACGTAGAGTCCTGACAAGCCTGACCAACCTGCAGGAATCTGAAACATAAACCGCGATTCATGCGCTAAAGGATCGACTGTGGCACATTGTATGGGTGCGTTGTAATGCAACCCTCCAGCATATTCATAGTTCCAGTATTCAACTGATCCTTTATCTTTTGTCGAACTCGGACCAAAATCAAAAGCGGCAAATTTTATCTTTTGACTGGGAAGAGTTAGCGTAACTTCACCTGTAGCTTTTCCCACCCTCTTGTTATCGTTATGTTTCATTTCATCATCACGGTGATCCCTGTCACTACCTCTATCATCGTCGTGACCTCTATGATCTCTCTCATTCCGATCTTTTTTATCTTTTTCGTTTTTTTCTACAAACTTTTCACATGCGCCCTGATTTTTGAATACAGGATTATTAAAGACTTTCCATCCATTTTTTTTACATTGACTCTCTTTTGTTGGAGGGCCAACTAACACTGGTGGAACGGCACCAGAACTAAGTGTAAGGTTATCTATAAGGAAACCTTTTGAAGCATTTGCAGGATTAGCTGTTCCACTAGATCTGAATAATACTGTTTTTACAATTCTCGGACTTTGTTCTGCTGATGCTTCCGGATCAAACCGGTAATAGTCTTCCCAACTGGTACCTGTATGGGATAACACTCCATCTATCCATACTTTTACGACATCGTTACCTGCTCCTTCGACTGCATCAAACGTTAATTTAACAGTGTGTTTTACTGTTCTATCAAGTCCTGTGGCAATTTGCGTTTCTATGAATTCGTCTGGGTTTGCCCATTGGACATCATCAAAAAATACATCAATTCCCGTTGGCCCGTCTTCAAATCTAAGATAACTCATGCGTGAGCCATCACCTCTATCAGGGGATACTGACAGATGAAGACCTAGTTGCTGTGCATTTGGCACTGTTGAGGCGATATCAAATTGCGTCTCAAAATGAACTTGTTTTGTCCCGACAGAAAATATACCGGCAGTTGCAGTTGCCTCGCCTACT
>CAZKPY010000040.1:0-6050 GCA_964554815.1 uncultured Candidatus Saccharibacteria bacterium
ATGTTCCCGATCTGTCCGGATAGATATGAATTAATGGTTCTGGGAAATTTACGAGATTTGCAATGAATACAATTCGTGTGAAGTTTTGTTCGAATACCAATACTCTTTTATCAATTGAATCATCATATACTTTTTTAATTTTCTCGGATGCCTCGATATTGTCTTTTGATGTTTGTAGATATCTGGTGAAAAAGTCTTTTGCTAAATTCATTGCAATCATAAATCGCTCATCAATTTCTTTATCATTGAGTGTCTCTTGTTCTTTCCAGCTAGCGTTTTGTACCATAAAAATTGCCGATAATGGTAACTGATATGGTTCAGTGTTTCTCTCGCAAGTATCACACCCAGTATCGTTTGCGTCGATTGATTGAATGAGTTCTCGGTCAATTTTTTCGATCAATGACGGAAATGGTGCACAAATTTCAGGACCGAATTTATTCCAAACCAATCCTACGGACGAATAAGGAATACCATTTTCGCGTTGTCCTGCTCCACCTGTCTGATGGTGATCGAATCGATTATGTGATTCATCATGAACAAGTCCAACATCAAAAACAACATCACCTGTAGCTATGATTTTTTCATCACGTGTCCTGATAACTTTCGTTCGGTTCCCTTTTGATTCAAAATAATATTGTAATATTGCACAAGCCATTACATCGTCTGAATGAAAACTACCACTATGAGTAATTAATACTACGGGTTTTTTAAATACATTTAATAATTTCATATGACAATATAATATCATAAATAAAAAAACCTTGCCTGTGCAAAGCTTTTTAAATAAACAAATCAATAATCCAAGTAATCACCGAGACCACGAGTGATCCGATCAATGCTGGGACGATTCCTGCAATACTGAATCCTGGGACAACTACTGATGCGAGCCAGAAAAAGAATGCATTAAGAGCGATTCCGAATAATCCGAGCGTCAAAAAGTTAATTGGCAGAGTTAATAGTTTCAACACTGGTTTTATTGAAATATTAATGAGCCCTAATACCAATGCTACCAATAATGCTGTTACGAATGTTGGAACACCAATTCCAGAAACCAGATATGATGCTGCCAGTACTGCGAGTGTCAGTCCAATCCATTTTAAAAGTATTTTTAACATAGAGTTTTTAATTATGCGAATAATTCATCAACTGCAGTTTTCACATCGTTTCCGTCAGCTTTACCTTTTAAATCTTTCATCAGAGCGCCTACAAGCATACCAACTTTTGACTTGTCATCAATACCGAGTTCTGCTTTTTTCGCAGCTACAATCGGTCGGATTTCATCCAAAGTCATGAGTGTCGGTAAATATTCTTGTAATATCGCAAGTTCTGCTTGCTCACTCTCTGCGAGTTCTGATCGTCCAGCTGAAGTGAATTGTTCGATTGAATCTTTTCGTTTTTTAGATTCTTTAGTAATAATCTCGAGAACTTGTTCATCATTCAATTCTGATTGCGGAGTTCCTCCGTTTGCGACTGAATAGTTCATGAATGCTGTTGAGAGTCCTCGGAGCACGTTTAATTTTACTGAATCTTTTGCTTTCATTGCATCTTTGATGCTGTCTTTGATACTTTGTTGTAATGACATATGGTTCTATGTTATCATAAACGCATATGAAAAGAAACTTACTCTATTTAGACACTGAAACGACTGGAAATACACCTGATGATCGATTGTGTCAGATTGCATATATTCTGGATTCTGAAGCTGGGTCAATTACACAGTTTGAAGCTCTTTATAATCCTGGACGACCGATTCCGCCAGAGGCGTCTGCGGTGACCCATATTACGACTAAAATGGTCGCTGACAAGCCATCGTTCAAAGAAGCGCGGGAATATAACGATATTAAAAAACTTGTCGAAGATCCGGCAAATATTTTCGTTGCACATAATGCCGTATTCGATATTGGAATGCTAAAAAATGATGATATCAATGTTGGTCCATATATCTGTACTCTGAGATTAGCGCGACACTTGGATCCGAATGGAAAAATTCCACGATATAATTTGCAATACTTGCGTTATTTTCTCGAGATTGAAATCGAGGCTGCTGCACATGATGCGCTGGGTGATGTTCTGGTATTGCGAGAATTATTTCCACGATTATACAAATCTGTCGCAAAGGAATTATCAATAGAAGTTCCGGAAACTGTTACTGAGTATAATGAACAAGTTCTCGATCGAATGATTGAGATCTCGTCTCATCCATCAATCATGCGATCGTTTACCTTTGGAAAATATATTGGAAAAACTGTCGAGGAAGTTTCGAAAACCGATCGAGGATACTTGGAATGGATGTTAAATGAAAAAAGAAAAAATCCAGGATCAGAAGAAGATTGGATTTACACACTGGAACATTATTTGAAATAAATTTACCCTACTATGTCATTACCTATTATTATATTACTCGCTGCGATTATCATACTCCTGGTTTATGTGAGCTTTTTCAAGAAACCTGAAGAAAAGAAAGATGACACTGGACTCAAATTAATTCTCCAGCAACTAAACGAAGTTTCGCGAACCGTAGATGATCGCATGCATAAAATGTCAGAGGTGGTTGATACAAAAATGAATCGATCGTCTGATATTGTTCAGAAATCTCTGGAAAATCAATTCTCTGAGTCACAGAAATTAATTCGTGAAATTACACGCGAACTGACCGAGGTAAAAGAAACCGGCAAACAGGTCATGGGATTTGCCGATCAGTTGCAATCACTTCAGGATATATTGAAGAATCCGAAACAGCGCGGAGTGCTCGGTGAATATTATTTGGAGACGCTTTTGAAAAATGTGCTGCCTCCGAATTCATTCCAAATGCAGTACGGATTTCTGAATGGCGAAATTGTCGATGCAGTAGTGTTTATCAAGGATAAAATCATTCCAATCGATTCAAAATTCAGTTTAGAAAATTATAACAAGATGGTAGAAATGCAAGACTTGGTAGAAAAAGACAAGCTTGAGAAATTATTTGTAAACGATTTAAAAAATCGAATCTCAGAAACTGCAAAATATATTCGACCAACAGAAAACACGATGGAATTTGCATTTATGTTTATTCCGCATGAAGCGATTTATTACGACCTGCTCACTAACAAGGTTGGAGCGCTCCGTGAAGAATCTGAAAACTTGATCCAACGAGCTGCGAGCAAATACAAAGTCATCATCGTGTCGCCTACCAGTTTCCTGGCCTATCTCCAGACAGTACTACAAGGTCTCAAAGCAATGCAGATTGAGGAAACTGCAAAAGATATTATCAAGCGCGTTGATGAGCTCGGAAAGCATTTGAAAACGTACGAGGAGTATCATAATAAACTCGGAACATCATTGAATACCGTTGCAAACCATTACAACGCATCGAGCAAAGAGCTCAAAAAAGTAGATAAGGATGTCATGAGAATTACCGGTGAGAATATTGGAATTGAAACATTGTTAGTTGAAAAACCTGAAAGCGAGGAATAAAAATACCGACTATTACGTCGGGTTTTTTTGCAATTCATTTTTATTACGCTGCAATTTTTTGAATCACTAATGTAATATTCTTCGGTAAAGTTTTTTTAGCTACTTTATCCTGTTCAAAATAATCTACAAAATCTGAACAAAACTTCTCATTATTTATTCGAAAGTTTCGTGCATAGGTTAATTTGTCAACCAATTCGGTGTAGGTTAAAACCTTTTTTGAACCAAACGAATGTTTACCACTCTCTACTGATTTACCATCAGTTAAAGTGAAGTATTCTCCCTTTGCTAAATAGTTTTCCGGAAACTTTGATGAGATTAAGTCCCATAGTTCAGTGTTTTCTGATTCTAATTGTTTGTTAACTTGTTGACCAAGAAAAGGTTCATTTTCGCTTTCAAATAAAAAAACATACACAAGTGTTTTGAATTTTTTCTCAGGTTGTTTTTTAGCCATAATCTTTCGTTTTTATTTGAGTCGAATAATACCCATTTCCTTATATCTGTCAATATCGCCAAGTTCCCTATTTTATGCTATTTTAATCCTGTTCGTTTATTAGAAATTTACGTGAATAATTAACCCTTTCCTACTCAGATCATGGTTGCGGAAAGACTTATTCACCATCAAATTAATTATGTCAGAAACAAAAAATGCTGAAGTTATGAAGGAATTCATGGCATCAGAAAACGTAAAACCACTTCTCGAAGGAGATTTGGTAGAAGGAACTGTTATTACTACATCTGGTGTTACTATGTACATCGATTTAGGAATGTATGGAACCGCAATCATCTACGGACGTGAATTCCTTAACGCCAAGGACATGATCAAAAACATCAATGTTGGAGATACTGTTAAAGGTAAAGTTATCGAAGTTGAAAACGCAGATGGTTATGCAGAATTATCATTGAAAGAAGCTCGACAGGCATTGGTCTGGTCAGATGCTGATAAGATGATGAAATCTGGTGAAGTGTTAGAGCTCCCTATCAAGGAAGCAAACAAAGGAGGTTTGATCGTGGAATGGCAAGGTATCTCTGGATTCCTTCCAGCGTCACAATTGAAATCTGATCACTATCCTCGCGTTGACGACGGTGACAAGGATGAAATCTTGAAAGAATTGAAAAAGATTGTTTCAAAGAAATTGTCATTGACTATCATCGGAGTTAATCCAAAGGAAGGTAAATTGATTTTCTCTGAAAAAGGAAACATCAAAGAAGAGAAAAAAGAAATTGCTACTAAATATTCAGTTGGAGATGTTCTGGACTGTGAAGTTTCAGGAATCGTAGATTTCGGAGTATTTCTCCGCATCGAAAACAACCTCGAAGGTTTAGTACACATTTCAGAAATGGATTGGTCACTCGTTGATGATCCTCGCGTATTGTTTAAACTTGGCGACAAGGTAAAAGCAAAAATCATCGAGATCAAAAACGGAAAAATCTCACTCTCTATCAAGGTTCTCAAGGAAAACCCATGGACTGCTGTTGCTGAGAAATACAAAAAAGACGATGTCGTCTCTGGAGTAGTTATCAAGTTCAACAAACACGGAGCATTGGTTTCAATCGAAGAAGGAGTAGCTGGATTAATCCACGTTTCTGAATTCGGAGATGAGAAGAAATTGAAGGAAAAGCTTTCACTCGGAAAGTCATACTCATTCAAGATCACCTTGTTCGATCCAAAAGATCACCGATTAACACTTGCATTAGCTGAATAAATAAAAATTGCGACCTAAGTGGCCGCTTTTTTTGTTGTAATTTTCCAAAGCAATGCAGAACCAAGTGCATGAGTTTCGGTAATTTTAAATTTAGTTTTTTCTTCTACGATAGTAAAGCCTAAATCTTCGATTGCTTCTTTTGCAAGCATTATATAGGCAGATTTTCTATTTGTATAAGATGCTCTTCTTAAATATTTGTCATCCCAAACTCCAATAGTAATGAAATCTTCAAAATACAAACAAACAATCGGTTGTTTTATTTGTTGTTTTATTTTTTTCAAGGTAAAGTTAACAATAATATTTGAACGCATTACTGTGTTTATGATTTTTATTTGTTGTCGTTCATTTGGTGCAAACTTACCGACCTGAGCTTTGATAAACATTATATATTTTTTTAATTAAACCAAGATTAAGCTGTTTCGTTTGTTTTGTCAATGTTAGTTAAAATTAGTCATCGCTTTTTCTTTTCCATCAGTAATGATTGATTTGATTACTTGTTCTACTCTCTTGCTGACCTCTTGTAGAGTTTCAAGCTCCTTCATATCGAAATTACCGAGTACATTTGGCTTGATTATGGTTCCGTCATCAAGTGTTCGCGAGATTCCAATTCGGATTCGGATAAAATCACGACTGCCGAGAGTTTCCTCGAGAGATTTAATGCCATTGTGTCCGCCATTTCCTCGATCAAACGAGATCTTTATCTTTCCGAGCGGTAAATCCAGATCATCATAGATTACGATAATATCTTCAGTCTTGTAATCTTCCTTGTCGATAAAATAGTTGAGCGATTTCCCAGAGTCGTTCATGAACGTCTGTGGTTTTACCAATTGAATCGGAGTATTTCCAATTTCAACATGTGCAACCAACGCGTGCGCATAGGTATTGTTTTTCCAA
>CAZKPY010000041.1:0-5899 GCA_964554815.1 uncultured Candidatus Saccharibacteria bacterium
ATTACCAAGCAAAGTGTGCAAAAGCTTTGTTAGCCTCGGCCATTTTGTGGGTGTTGTCTCGTTTTGCAACGGCTGTACCTTCGTTATTACTTGCGGCAATCAGTTCAGTAGCAAGTCGTTCCATCATAGGTGCTCCTCGTTTTGATCGAGCAGCATCGATGATCCATCGGATAGCCAGAGCAAGTCGTCGTTCAGGACGAACTTCGCGAGGAACCTGATAGTTTGCTCCACCGATTCGGCGTGAGCGAACTTCTGTTAACGGTCCTGCGTTTTTCAAAGCGAGTTCGAAGATTTCAAGAGGTTGATCGTTTCCAGTCTTTTCCTTGATAATATCAAACGCTCCGTAGACGATCGCGCGTGCTGTTTCCTTTTTTCCTGACCACATGATGCAGTTGATGAATTTTTCCAATCGCGCTGAATCAAACTTGATATCAGGCTTTGGAATGTTTCGGTTGGTGATTTTATATCGCATAGAGTTTCAGAGATTAAGCTTTAGGTCGTTTAGCACCATAACGTGATCGACCTTTTTTACGATTGGCTACACCCTGTGCGTCGAGGACTCCTCGGACGACTGTATAACGAACTCCAATCAAGTCCTTTACACGACCTGATCGCAAGAGAACCACTGAGTGTTCCTGCAGGTTGTGTTTGATACCTGGGATATAGGCAGTAACCTCCATTCCGTTTGATAATCGGACACGGGCAATCTTTCGAACAGCCGAGTTCGGTTTCTTTGGAGTGGTAGTTGTTACCTTTGTACATACACCTCGTTTAAACGGAGATGGGTAGTACGTTGGACGGTTTTCAAGAGAGTTAAATCCACGACCCAATGCTACTGCCTTTGGTTTGTAGATCACTTTCTTTCGCCCTTTTCGTGATAATTGATTTAATGTTGGCATGAGAAATAAAAATAAATTCTATGATTAATGAATGGTTAATGTGATAAGCATCTGACATTCGGTTCAATGAATACCTGCATTGAAAACAGGAGCTATTTTGACACACTGGTGTCATGTCCTACACAGGAACATTGCCGGCAATTATACATATAAATGATAAATAATCAAGGGGTGGGGAGAAAAAAGAGATAAAAAAAGAGCCTTTTCATTACTGAATTGGCTCAACGTAAACAACTAGTTGTCTACGGCTTTACGTTTGATTGATGTTTTTAGCAACAAAGATATTAATAAATTCTTTGTCGGTAGCAGGTATAGAAATAGTATTAAATTCTTTTCTTGGTATAAAAGAGCCAGTTTTGGTTCGCTCTATCGAAACAAAATAGAATTTTTTTCCTTCCTGTACTAAGAAATAGTTCCCGATTCCTTCACGTAAATATGTTTTTCCATACTTAGAAATGAATTCATCAACTTGTGATTGTGTAAGAGCAATTTGCTCAAGTGGACGACTATCCACTTTTTGGAATTGTCCTAACAGTGGATTACCAATGATAGATCCTGTAGGAATATACCACGTATCAGCAATAGTAATATCCTGTTTCAATTCACAATTAACACAAAAAGGAGTTAATGTCAGAAACTTTGTCTTTGTCGGTTCATTTGCAGTTACTACGGTAACCCAAATGAGAAACGGTAATAATATTTTTTTCATGGACAGAACTTTTATTACCTTTATTGTACCAGACTACACAGGAAAGTAAAGTTTTATGAAAAAACTGTGGATTATTCCACAGTCAGAATTTCATACCCATTTTCAGTCACCAATACTGTATGTTCGAAATGTGCTGTGAGTGATCCGTCAGCAGTTACAAATGTCCAATCATCATCCAGAATTTCTGTCGCAGCATTGCCCATAGTGAGCATCGGTTCAATTGCGATTGTCATGTTCGTCTGTAATTCTGTTCCCTGACCTGGTTTTCCATAATTCGGAATAAATGGATCTTCATGAATTTCCCGTCCGACACCGTGACCTGCGAGACCTTTTACAATGCCATATTTTTTATTCACTGATTGTTGTATTGCATAACCAATATCACCTGTTGTATTACCTGATTTTATTTCATTAATACCCGCCATCATTGATTCATATGTATCGTCCAGAAATTTCTGAATTTCTTTTGAAACTATTCCGACTGGAACAGTGATTGCACCATCTAAAAATACCCCCTGATATTCCACACCTAGGTCGAGCGATACAATATCACCATCTCGAAGGATTCGAGATTCAGACGGAATACCGTGAACAATTTCATCGTTAATCGATGTACAGAGTGTCGCAGGAAATGCAGTATCCTGTCCTGCTGGACGATATCCCTTGAACGCGGGTTTCGCACCTGCGGCTCGGACTAATTCCTCTGCATAGGTATCAAGTTCTAATGTTGAAATTCCTGCAGTAACCTTTTCAGAAACCATTCGTAAAATACGCGCATGGATTTTTCCACCTGCACGCATTGATTGTATTTCCTTGTCGGTTTTAATGATGATCATAATTATTTCAAGAACGCTGCAATATCTGACGCAACCTGTTCGATGGTTTGTTCACCATTAATAATAGTATTTTTATATTTTTCATTTGTATTAAAATACTCAATCACTGGTATTACGTTATCACGGAACCAGCCGAGACGTTTTTGCATCGCCTCTGGTGTGTCGTCTACTCGTCCACGTTTCCCCATATGATCGATCACCCACTGATCAGATACATTAATATCAATTAAATAACGCGAATCAACACCGAAAAAATCCAATGCAGAATCCAATATTGGAGCTTCCTCGATTTTTCGTGCAGTTCCGTCGAAAATGATATCCTCGATTCCAGTGTACTGATTAATTAACTGATCTGCCCAGAGGTAGATTGGGAAAAACGGTGGCATTAATTTCCCCGCATCAATGATTGATTTCACATGTATTCCCATAAAATCAGTTCGAGACTCAGTAAAAGATCGAAACAGTTTTCCTGTTTCGATATAAATAACCTGACGACCTGAGTCCTCGAGATTTTTTTTCAAGATTTCTGCCTGTGTTCCCTTTCCGCACCCTGATTTTCCATAAAATAAATAAGCTGTTGACATATTGCATATACTATCATATTTGCAAGGGAATTACAAAAAACCACCCTCTTGGATGATTTTTATAAAAATTAGTATTCTCGCATCGAAGCCTGAGCAGAGAGTTTCTTGATAAGGTCGGTACATACTGATACTCCGATCAAGATTCCAGTTCCGCCAATAGCGAACAATGAATTTCCTGTGAGTTTCTGCAAGAGAAACGGCATTACCGCAATAATCGCAAAGAAGACAGCTCCGAAGAATGTTGTTCGTGACAATAATGTCGCAACATATTCTGCAGTTGATGGCCCTGGGCGAACTCCGGGAATAAATGCTCCGTTTTTCTGTAGATTGTTAGACATTGATTCTGCATCGAACGTTACCGCTGTATAAAAATAGGTAAAGAAGAAAATCAAAATAAAGTAAACAATCATGTACCAGATATTTGTCGAACTAAATGCTTTTAATTTAGCAACAAAACTGAGCACTCCTGGATTCACAGATTTTGCGAGTGCAAATGCAATAACCTGAGGTAATTGGAGAATTGATCCTGCAAAGATAATTGGCATAACACCTGCCTGTGCAATACGAAGTGGAATGTAGGTATCTGTTCCGGCAGTTTGGTATCCTGCACGAACCTGTTTTGCATAGTGTACTGGAATCGGCCGTTCAGCCTCGGTAATAATTACCGAAACATATACCATCAATACTACGATCAGTAGTATTCCAATATAGAGTGGTAATTGAGATGGATCATAAGAGAAAGCTCCTTTTGATAAATCTGCAGGAATTCGTGATACGATTCCGGCAAATACAATCATCGAAACTCCGTTTCCGATACCAAATTCTGAAATTAATTCTCCGATCCACATAACCAATGTTGATCCAGCTAATACCATCGCAACGAATACTACAGTATTAATTGGTGATGTTAATGTGAGAATTCCCTGACTTGCGAGGAACGTAGAGAGGAAAATCGCCTGAACTAATCCAATCGCAACTGATAGGTAGCGAGAGTATTGGTTGAATTGCTTTCGTCCTGCTTCACCCTCTTCGTGATACATGGTTTTGAATTTCGGTACCATGATTGTCAGCAACTGCATGATAATCGATGCAGTAATGAATGGTGCAACTCCGAGCGCAACCAATGATAACTGAGTAAGTCCACCTCCTGAGAATAGACTGAGGAATGCAAAGAATTGATTATTATCAAGGAATTGAACTAATTGTGCAGTGTTAATTCCAGGTAATGGAATTGAACCGAGTAATCGAAACACGATAAACATCAATAGCACAAAACCGATTCTCATGAGAATCGTTTTGTCAGTGAAAATAATCTTAACTTTTTTCAAGAATGTTTGAAACATAGAGATAGTTGATTATGCAACTGATCCGCCCGCCGCAAGAATTTTTTCTTTAGCTGATGCAGATACTTGGCAGTTCGAAACAGATACTGCAATTGACAGAGATCCTGTTCCTAAAATTTTCACTCCATTTCGCGCTAGACGTGGAGTTACCAATCCAGCTGTGACTAATGTTTCTGGGTTTACTAATGCTCCGATTGTGAGTGTCTGCAAAGCAGACACATTGATAATTCCTAACTCTGGTTTTACATATGTTCCGCGTGCGCGGTTCTTTCCGTGACCTCGAAGTTTTGGAATTTTCTTGATGATATCTCGCAACTGTGGACGCATTTTACTGTTTGATCGAGCTTTCTGCCCCTTTGTACCACGACCTGCAGTTTTTCCACGTCCAGATGATTGTCCGCGACCAACCTGTCGTGCCTTTGTATTCGGGTGTTCTCGTTTAATAGTGTGCAACATATTATTCGGTAGTACGTGTTCCTACTGGCATTGAAAATTGTTCCAGAGCCTTGATAGTTGCACGTGCAATGTTAAGCTTGTTTTTTGTTCCTGAGATAACACGACCGGTTACATCAGTGATTCCAGCGAGTTCAATAACAGATCGCATTGAACTACCTACTACTACTCCTCGTGATTTGTTCGGCATCAGGAATACTCGTCCTGAATTGTATTTCGCCTTGATATCGTGAGGAATTGATCCAGTTTCAGTTGTTTTAACCTTGATCATGTTTTTCTTTGCATCGTTGAATGCTTTGTTGATCGCAAGCGTTGTATCAGTAGCTTTTCCGATACCAACTCCGATGCGACCCTTTTTATCTCCAGCAATCAATGTTACAGAGAAAGAGAATCGTCGTCCTCCGGCAACTACACGAGTTACACGTCGGATATCGATCATTTTTTGTTCAAATTCTGGTTTTGGTCGGTCTTCACGATTGAATCGTCCACCTCCCTGACCTGGTCGCCCCTGTCCTCCTGGTCGTCGGTTTCCACCGAAACCACCCTGACCTCCAGAACGTGGTGCACCAGTTCGTGGTCCACGTGAATTGAATGATCGTGGCGCAGATGCAGGTTTATTTGCTGCAGAAGTTGCAGGTACTGAAGTCGTTTCTGTCGCTGTTGCTTCAGTTGTTACTTCGGGTGTTGTTGTGTTGTTGTCTTCCATATAAATATAAAATTAGAACTGTAACCCACTTGCGCGAGCTCCTTCTGCTAATGCTGCAATTCGACCTGTATAACGGAACCCTCCTCGATCGAACACTACAGCAGTAATTCCTGCAGCTTTTGCAGCTGTAGCAATTTTCTCGCCAATAGTTCGAGCTCGATCAATTTTGTTTCCTGTTTTTTCTTGACCATCATTCACCGCAACTAATGTTTTACCCAATGTATCATCGATAATTTGAGCATACAT
This sequence comes from uncultured Candidatus Saccharibacteria bacterium, assembly GCA_964554815.1. Classification (GTDB taxonomy): domain Bacteria; phylum Patescibacteriota; class Minisyncoccia; order Phycocordibacterales; family UBA1006; genus CALMMZ01. The sequence continues at coordinate 5,777 of CAZKPY010000041.1, forward strand.
AAATTTGTTAGAACGAAACACTGATAATCGAGGTCGTGCATCAGTTCCTGCAACACGAGTTCGAATTCTCTTGTGTAATCGTTTTCGTTTTATGATGTTATAGTTTTTTAATGTTTTCATAAA
>CAZKPY010000042.1:0-5775 GCA_964554815.1 uncultured Candidatus Saccharibacteria bacterium
TATTCGTACAGTCGATACAATCAGACACGATTGCGTTTCCGCAGATTTTCGGAACCCATCAGGTGGGTAGTACCTATATCGGAACATTGTTTTCATTATTTTCACAATACGAAGATATAAAAAATCAAATTTCCGAAGATCAAGATATTATTATTAACTTGGCGCTATGATACAATAATAAATAACACGCTATGAAACGAAAGGTTGGACAAGACATTATTATGCGCAAAAAAACTGACACAGCACCAACTGCGGTCAATCTTTCGTTACGAAAACCAATCCCACAACAACCAATCGTCAGACGTCCAGTTTCACAATCTCGACCAATAGAACGAGAAATTCCAAGAGAAACACACAATTACCGAGAAATAGAACAACCAGTTCGAGAACAAAAAAAATCAGATGCGAATACGTTTGGGAATCTTTTTAAAAAATCTAATCCAGAACCGATCCGAGACCAAGAGTTCGTTCGAGAGCGTTTTCAGCAGTCACTACCACCATCACGAGGTGGTCTGATGTGGTTTTTCGTAGGTGTTGCCGTATTAATTCTGATGGTGACTGTCTTTTCAATTATTTCCAGAGCTCGAGTATCAATCACGTTACAGGAATCACGTTATTCAATCAATACACCAGTCACATTGTACGAGGAACCAGCTGAAAACCAGGTTGGTTATAAAACAGCAACAGTAGTAGATAAACAATCGACTATCGTACCGACCACAACTCGCGATAATGGCGGATCTGCTGCAATGGGTTCTGTAAAATTATTTTCAACATCAGGGACAACTCTCTCGATTCCTGCAAAAACAGTATTAATCAGTAGTACCGGTAAAAAATTCACCACGGACAAGAAAATAACGCTCGCTGCTGGATCGGTTAAAAAACCAGCCTCTGCAGATGTGATGGTTACCGCAATGGAATCCGGAGAATCATATAATATTGGCCGCGATGATTTCACTGTCGAGAAATTTCAGAATGTTACAGGGCGATCAATTAATGATATCTCAGGTGGTTCATCGAATGGAAAATTTATTTTAACGCCTGACGTTCTACTTGCCACCCAGCAACAATTGGCAACACAGATAAAAATGAGCGATCCGTCAGTATATTTATCTAAACAAATCCCGAGTAATTTCTTATTATTAAACACACTGACACAAACATCAGAAATAACGTTTAGTCAGCAATCAGTAGCAACAGGTGTCGAGGTAATCGCAGAGCGCACCATTACAGGGAATATGATCGATCGAGCTGCCGTAAAACAATTCTTGCGATATGCTGGAATTAATGAAACAGAACAGGTCTACATGGAGCCGACTGATATTTCTCTTGTTCAGATTTCATTACAAAACACAGCAACAACTCAGAGTGCAAATCCCGTGGTAGAGAATAAAACACTTGGTGTTAATGTTTCTGGATCGTTTGTAGCTCGTGCACAGTTTAATAATGATGAAATTTTGAAAAATATTGCCCATAAACGCAAAAAAGAAGCACAAAAAATACTTGAAAATATACCCGGAATTACCAATGTTTCCATCACGATGTGGCCTCCATGGATAGGAAAAATACCAAATCGTTCGTCAGCTATTACCATTCTGACGTCTTTTGGGGTTTCTGCCTGAAATCTCTTGACAATATCTGAAATTTTGCTATGTTAGTAAGTATTCTTATACATGAATACTAAAGACGATGAAATAATTGTTTCCGCTACCGTGACAGAGGCATTACCCAATGCGATGTTCCGCGTACGAGTGAAAGATCAAGAGGCTGAAATGGTCGCCTATCTTTCCGGAAAAATGAAGCTTCACCGAATCAAGGTTCTTGTAGGCGATACCGTTTCAGTCCTCTTGGATCCGTACGGAGGCAAAGGACGTGTTGTCAAACGTTTATAATTATGCTAGGATGGGTGCCTTGCGCAATTATATTTTCTCTTATTATTAGCCCTTAAATTTTAGTCTTCCGTGACTCACGATCGATATGAAAGTACAATCATCGATAAAAAAAATCAGTGCTGATGACATTATTGTGCGTCGAAAAGGTCGTCTGTACAGAATTAACAAAAAAAATCCACGCCACAAAGCGCGTCAATAATTTTTATTTAACTTTATGCGTATACTTGGTATTACACTTCAGGATGGTAAACAGGCTCAGTATGGTCTGACTGCTATCTATGGTATTGGACTTTCGAAAGCTCGTGCAATTTTGAACGAAGCAAAGATTGAACCAGCTAAAAAAATCAAAGAACTAACAACAGACGAAGAAACTATCGTTCGAAAATTAGTCGAAGACATGAAACTCGAGGGAAACCTAAAACGAGAAGTCAGTCAAAACATCAAACGATTAAAAGACATCGGATCATATCGCGGAACTCGACACTCTCATGGATTGCCGACACGTGGTCAGCGAACGAAAACAAACTCTCGAACTGTTCGAGGGAACAAGCGAAACACAATGGCATCAGGACGACGAAAAGAATCGAAGACCTAATCCATATCATTTATTAACTTTTATTATAATTTCTATATCGATTTCCTATGGGTAAAAAACGTATTGTAAAACAAGAAGGTCAGCGTCCGAATAAAAGCTTGAAAGATCGAGCTCTTTCACGTGTCCCAAAGAAAAAACTGGTCAGTGGAGTTCTCCATGTTCAGGCTACTTATAATAATACAAAGGTAGTGTTAACTGACAAAGACGGAAATGCAATTATGTCATCATCATCTGGAAGTCTCGGATTCAAGGGAGCTAAAAAGGGAACACCCTTTGCAGCTGCTAAAATCGGAGAAGTCCTCGCTGAAAAAGCTCAGATGATCGGCCTAAAAGAAGTTGATATCGTAGTAAAAGGTGTTGGTTCTGGTCGAGAATCAGCTATCCGTTCATTTATTGCCCGAGGAATTGATATTCTCTCTATCAAGGATAGAACACCAGTTCCACATAACGGACCACGAGCTAAAAAAGCTCGTCGAGTATAATCTCTTAACTTATTATTTATGCCTACAGTAAAAAAATACAAACTTTGTCGCCGGTTGGGAGTTGGACTGTTTGAGAAATGCCAAACACAGAAATTTTTGGCGCGTCAAAAAACAGGAAAGAAAACCACGATGAAGCGACGATCAGATTACGGAAATCAGTTTTTGGAAAAACAAAAAATTCGATTTGCGTATGGAGTTCGTGAAAAACAATTCAGTAATTACATTAATTACGCAATGAAACATGGGAAAAAGGGAGCGACACCTGCAGATGTATTATCACAGCTGTTGGAACGCCGACTGGATAATGTGGTATACCGACTCGGTCTCGTATCGACTCGATCACTCGCACGTCAAGTAGTATCTCATGGTCACATTACCGTAAATGGTAAAAAAATGACTATTCCATCATATCAGGTTGAGAAAAACGACATCATCGCAATCCGCGAAGGTAGTAAAAAAACAGTATTATTCCAAGAAATTGCAACTAAATTGAAAGCTTTCAAAGCTCCAGATTGGATGAAATGGAATAATGACTTCTCATCTTCAGAAATTATGGATATGCCAAAGGCAATGGATCCATTCTTGAATCCACAGTCAGTTATCGAGTTCTATAGTCGATAATAGTGCATCTCTACTCTTGTAGAGAAACTTATATGAAATATTCTAGAAACTATTTCATACTAAGGTTAAAATTAGCATGCTAATGTTTCCTCACGGAACACCTAAACACGCACATATGTATTCAACTTCAATTGTCCTTCCTTCAAAATTTAAAACCATTTCAGAGACAAAAAACTCTGGTGTGTACGAAATCGAGGGTCTTGCTCCAGGGTATGGACATACACTGGGTAACTCTTTACGTCGTATTATATTGTCATCAATTCCAGGAACAGGAATCACTTCATTTAAAATCCACGGAGCTGCGCATGAATTTGCAACACTTCCAGGAGTTCGCGAAGATGTTTTAAACATCGTCTTGAATTTAAAACGAGCTCGATTCCATGTTATCGGAGATGAACCTCAGACGATTACACTGGTTGCTACTAAACCAGGTATTGTTACTGCGGGTGAATTTGTCACAGGAGTTAATGCAGAGGTATTATCACCAGATCAACCTATTGCAGAAATCACTGATAAATCAGGACGACTTGAAATTGATATCACTCTTGCAAAAGGTCTCGGTCTCATTACTCGAGAAAACCTTATCAAAGAAAAAACAGAGGTAGGACACATCGTAATGGATGCAGTCTTTACACCAATCGTAAAAGCATTTTACGAGGTAGAAAATATGCGTGTAGGTGATCGAACAGATTACAACCGACTCCGTATGATTCTGGAAACCGACGGATCTCAAACTCCGAGCGAAGTTCTCTCACAGTCTATCCGTATCATGCTCGAACAATTCAAATCAATCCTCGATCTCAAAGAATTCGTTATTCCAGAGGTTCGAACCGTTTCTGAAATTGGCTCAGTATCATCTATGGATGATTCAGCTGAATCTGCTGATAATGGAGATGATTCAAAGGTAGATTTAACCGATGTATTAAAAACTCGTATTGATTCAATCCAACTCTCAACACGAACATTAAACGCCCTTTCTGAGGCAGGTATCCGAACCGTAGGCGGTTTGATCCAAAAAACAGAAAAAGATCTCCTTGATTTAGATGGTTTCGGAGATAAAGCCCTCAAAGAATTAAAAGAAGTATTAAATGACTTCGGACTTGCATTAAAGAAATAAATCAGTAGTATAGCCCTTATTAATCGTTAGTTATTATATTTATGCGACATCAAAATCACAACCGAAAATTTGGACGAAAATCAAATGTTCGCAAGGCGTTCATGCGATCACTCGCTCGCGCTCTCGTGATGGAGGGTCGTATTATGACAACGGAGGCTCGCGCAAAGGAACTACGTCCATTCATTGAAAAAATGATCACCAAAGCTCGCTCTGGGGATGCATTAACTAACCTACGAAATCTCGCTTCTGATATGGGAGGACAGCTCGATGTGGTTACTAAAATCACTCGGGACATTGCTCCGAAATATACTGCACGAAACGGTGGGTATACTCGAATCATGAAGACGCCAGTACGAGCCAGCGATGCTGCTCCGATGGCAATCATCGAATTTGTTTAATCTTTTATTTATGAAATATACTATTGATGCCACAAATAAAAAAATAGGACGAATTGCAACTGAAATTGCGATGATTTTGCGAGGAAAAAATTCACCTGAATTTGCTCCTAATAAACTTTCTGGAAATACAGTAGAGGTTATCAACGCAGGAAAATTGGATCTCATGGATCGTATGGATGAAACATTTAAAACCTACTCTGGTTATCCAGGAGGTTTGAAACACGAAACACTTGGTCATCTAAAAGATCGTCGAGGAATCAAGGAAGTAATGATGCGAACTGTTCGCGGAATGCTCCCTCGTAACAAATTGCGAGATGAAATGCTTAAAAAATTGATCGTTACTGAATAATATTATCTATGTCTACAACTACTAGTAAAACAAAATACACTTCAGCTATCGGACGTCGAAAGACTTCTACAGCTCAGGTTCGTCTGACTCCATCATCTAAAACGGTGGTTACTATTAACGATCGTGTTATTAGTGAATATTTCCCGACGAGTGAGTTGTTAAAGACAGCTATGGCTGCAATTCATACCACAGAACAGATTGCAGAATACGAAGTTACTGTTATGGTTTCTGGAGGCGGTATTCATTCACAGGCAGAAGCAATCCGTCATGGAATCGCACGAGCGCTCGTTAAAATTGACGAAGCTGCAAAACCTGATTTGA
>CAZKPY010000043.1:0-5666 GCA_964554815.1 uncultured Candidatus Saccharibacteria bacterium
CCGATTCGGTGAACATAGTCGTCATGAGTCTGCGGAATAGTATAGTTGATCACCTGGAATACGTCTTTTACGTCGATTCCTCGTGCTGCAACATCAGTCGCAACGAGCACCGAAGTAACTCCTGACTTGAAGTCTTGAAGCGTTCGCTCTCGTTCTCGCTGTCGTCGGTCTCCATGCAGAATTCCTACCTTTAGTCCGTTTTGTCCGAGTTCTCGGGCCAATCGGTCAACTGATGATTTCGTTTCTACGAAGATAATCGTCTTTTCCCCGCTTGCAGCCTTGATCAAAGCTTTCAATTTTTCAAACTTTTCTTCAGGAGAACTTGATTTAACAATATCCTGAGTTACGTTTTTTCCTCCGATTCCTGTTCCTGTATCAACAATCTTTGGATTTTTCAAGAATGTGCTGATCAAAGTTTTGATACGGTCAGGCATCGTTGCTGAGAAAAATAATGCTTGTCGTTCGGCTGGAAGCGCGCGAAGAATCGCGGTCATATCGTCTACGAATCCCATGTCGAGCATGCGGTCTACCTCGTCGAGAACGATCGAGTGGAATTTCGAAAATGAAATTACTCCTCGTTCAGAGAGATCTTTCAATCGTCCCGGAGTTCCGATCACAAAGTGATTCATTCGTTTCAATGAACTAATCTGTCGGTAAATAGGCATTCCTCCAACACATACTGTTGAAAAGATTTGCATTCCTTTTGAAAAGTCCAAGAGTTCTTTGTTAATTTGCTGAGCCAACTCTCGTGTTGGTGCTAAAATAATAATTTGTTGTTTTTTGTCTTTTAGTACCTTTTGAATGAGTGGTAGCAAAAATGCAGCTGTTTTCCCAGATCCAGTGTGAGCCATTCCGATCAAGTCGTGTCCGGCAAGCCCATGTGGGATAATCTTGTCCTGGATTTCTGTCGGGAATTGGTATCCTCGTGCTACGAGGTTTTTCTGGAGCTGTTCATCAAGTTTAAAATCGGCAAATGTATGCACGTGGTCGTATTTTTTCTCAAGAATAAGTTCTGTTGGTGTGTAAATAAATCGTGAATGATCAATATTCTCACCTCGGCGCTTTCCACCTCGTGATCCACCTCCGCGGCCTCCACCACTGAATCCTCCTGAACGTCCTCGTCCGAATGACGATCCACCGCGTGATCCGCCTCCAAATGATGGGCGCGATCCACTGACTGATGGTCGTGATGAATAAGGTCGATCATGTGAAGATCGAGATGATGAAAATGATGACGAACCAGATGATGGGCGTCGATTAGTAAATGGTCGTGCAGAAGACACTCCAGCTGGCTTTTTATCACCAAAAGAGCGAGGTCCGCGACCTGATTGGGCGTTGCCCGATGTTTTGCTATACATAGTTATATAATTTGTGAAATAACGATACAGACGTATCTATCAGTATCTTTTCGAATAAAACAAGTGTTGATTAGATACTTCAGGATGACGATAGGTTCGCGAAAAATCTAGAAAACAGTTGTAATTGCATAATAGCATACTTTGTTTAAAAAGTAAAGTGTTTGCGGAGACAGAGGGATTCGCCGATTACATCGACAGGTAAATTTCCGAAACCCTCGAATTAAAAATTCTCGTGCTTCAGGAAATTTCTTTCGAATCCCTACGAAACGTCTCCCAGACGTTTCTCTTCTCGTATACCTGCAGTATTCTCGCTCCTGCGGAGACAGAGGGATTCGAACCCTCGAAGGCTTTCACCTTGCCACGTTTCCAACGTGGTGCACTAGACCTCTATGCGACGTCTCCTAATCTAAACGTTTTGAACATATCATAAAATTTATACCTTTCAAAACAAAAAACTACCTTTGAGGTAGTTTTTTAACTTTTCTGCAATCCATTTACACCACAGGAATTGTTTATCAACCCACGAGTGATCGGACCTACAAGACCGTCTGCCTTGGTACCGAGGTAAGTTTGCATTCGTTTAATAGCACCGTCAGATACTCGTCCCAGAATTCCATCTTCTTTTCCACTACTAAACCCAAGTCTGTTCAAGTGTTTTTGTAGAATATGTGCCTGATTCACAACACCTCCGGTGTATGAATTATATTTTCCATTGCGAGCTCCTGTTTTTAAGTTTTGTGTTAATAAATCTCCGGTAGGACAAGTTTTATTATCTATATTCTGCTTTTGCTGCTGTGACAGCCACTGTATATGAGCAACCATATTATACCCACCTGAACTTGTTGATAATGATTGCTGTTGTATTACTGGATCACAATTCGCAGTCGTAAACGAATATGGACTACTTGCTACTGTTTCTGACCATGTTTCTTCTTCATCATGTGCATATACTTCTGCCATTGCATAATATGTCGTACCGCAAGTTAATGCATTTTCTGTTGGAATTGCGGCAGAATAATAACCGCCTTCATCCATTGATTCTGCTTGGAACATGAAACTATTTTCACTACCAAAATCCTCTGCTGTGTCTACATAAAATCGTAATTCTGTTAAAGAATTAAAAGGTATGTTCTGTATTAATGCACGTAATGTTGCAGATGTTTGTGTAATATCAGAAACATTGTCCATTCCTACTGTAAAACAAGGGTCTGTAGTGAACGTTGTTTCAGTGGTCGAAGTTTCTCCGAAAAGATATAATCGATTTTCACCCCCAGGATTCTCATCATATACACGCAGATATGCCTTTGCATAATACTCTGTACCACAAGTAAGCGAACTAAAAGGTATTGAATAATATCCTGATTCGTCAGCAGTAGTACTGTTAACCGTATTTACAGAAACAGAGTTTTCAATATCAAATCCAGAAGAAGTTCCAATAGCTAATCCAAGTTCTGCTGTAATATCTGGATTATTTGTATCCCATGATGGATTTTCAAAACGCCCCTCCAAAGTTGCACTGGTTCTTTGAATTTGTGAAACAGCAGTTGGTTCAATTGAAAATGGAGGATTCACAAATACACGCATATTAAAATTCCATGCACCTGTTCCAAAACCACCACCTGCATTAACACCCTCATCATATGACCAGGTAGCTCCGTCGTCAGTACTTCGGGCACGATACATTGTCTCTGGAATAGTTCCTGATCCTGAATTTACTGTGTTACTGTATTTCCAGGTAATAGAATCAGTACTCTTCACAACAACCCAATACATTGTTGCTGCATCAAGAATAACTGTAGACGTTGGTGCAAAAGTAAGTAATCCATTAGAACCTGTAGCATTTGCATCAAAACTAACTAATGGACTTCCGATCACCCCTTCTGCGATTCCGGTATATATTTTAACATTATGATTTGTTGTAAACGGGTTCACATACGCATCCTGGATAACTAAACTGGTAACTTCGCCTCCTGTAGGACCAACAAAAAATGATTGTGCTAATGCGGTATTCCCAAAAGCCCCCAGAGTAGCATTTTCCCCTTGGTTTGGTGTATCTGTTGTATTAATAATCTCTATTGGTGCTGCTAATACTCTGTTTGCAGATAGGAAAAATATTGCCGTAATGGTTGCACTGATGAGGATAATTCGTTTTAGATTTTTTAACATAATAATGTAATTATCGCATACGCAGAGCATTGTCGCAAGGATTTTTAATACCTTGTTTTCCATAAAAATAAAAAACCTATTAATAGGTTTTTTATTTTGAAATTATTCAGTAATTTCAGCTTCTTCTGTTGCTTCAACTGTTTCTTCAACAGCTTCAGTCATTTCTTCTGGCATTTCTACTACTTCTTCTGTTGATTCTACAATTTGGTTATCATCCATAATATTCGTTAATTAAATTACTAAGGCCCTAAGTATACATAATTGACCCCTAATAGCAACCTATTTTACAAACCTATCCATTGCATTTCTCCATGAGACTTGATTCAGGAAATCTGCTATATACTGTTTTTTACCAGACGGCTGGTAATCTGCGACGAATGAATGTTCCCACATATCGATACCAATAATGTATTTCGTAGAGTTTAATTGACCAAGATGCTGTTCATCCACCCAACCATTCTGTAAAATTCCATTTTCTGGATCATATGACAAGATTGCCCAACCAATTCCGCGAGTCATGGCGATTTTCTCGAACTCTGCGCGCCATGCATCGAAACTGCCCCATGTTTCATTAATTTTCTTCCCAAGTTCTGATCCAGAATCGAGAGGTGTCATTTCACCTGATAAATCTGCGAAATAATATTCGTGATTTTTTATTCCGTTATACTCAAATGATCGCCGACGATTTAATTCAGTAATTAAATACTGTGCGTCAGTTTCATTCACATATTTCCCCATTAAATCTGTCGCGAGGTTATAATGCTTTACATAGCCATTATAAAGCCCCACATGCTCGGCAAGGGTTTTTTCTGAAATACCTGATAATGGTCGAAATTCAAATGTTTTTGGTGTGTAGGTCATATGACTCATTATATCACAATATAATCCAGTAAAAACATACAGGAATCTTCTTTCGCTCATGAAAAGCTTCTCTTTTTAATTTGCCTCGATTTTTCTCGATAACCCTTCTTGAGACTATATTATCTGCATCACATGTAAGGAGAACTTTCTTCAATCCTAATTTCTTAGCTTTTAATAAGCCTTGCCGAAGAATTTCAATCGCATGCCCTTTTCCTTGATATCGAGGAGCAACTGCATAACCAATATTTCCTGGATAACCCCAGAAATCTTTAGGTAATTTATTTCGGACTATAAATCTTCCGACAATTTTCTCATCAATCACTGCCCAGTATTCATTAATTGGAATAATGCCTTTTGATTGATTAATTCCCTCTCTTGCGTTTTTAATTTCAAGAAAGAAGTTCTTGTCTTTCGAAACAATATACTCTTTTTTATATTCTTCTGAATATTTTTCTTTTGATGAGTTTTTAATAAAATCACGACAAAAATTCTGGTAACTTTTTAAATATTTTTTCGATGGTAATACAAGTTTCAATTTCTGTTTCATACTATTTTCGATCCGGAAGCGGATGCAAATGTGCGGCAATTCCCATCGCAGCTGCAATAATTACAAGATTTTTAATAATATATTGCCCTACTAATGTCGGTACCATAAACCCAGACCATGATTCCTGAGGCAGGAGCACTAATGGTCCAAACGTGGTAATCATATGAATCGCGAGCAATGGCATTACAATTCGAGTCATACGCGGAAAGAAAAACAATACCCCGATCACTACCTCAAACCATGCAAAAAATGTATAAAAGCTTGCAAATGATACGAAATTAATAGAAGATTCAAATAATGATTGAACTAACCCTCCTGCGGGTGATAACCCTAAAACTTTTAACATTCCAAACCATATAAATATTATTGCAATAGCAAACCGAGCTGTTGCAATCCAATGTTTTTGAAAAAATCTAATAATATGCAAATCAATATTTTTTATATTCATAACGTAATTATACCACAATAAAAACCCATTTAAATGGGTTTTTATTATTAACATTTACCTTTTTGGCAAGGTGGTTTTTTAACACCGTCAATGACTGTTTTTTCGTTTGGAACAGTTGCGGTGGTTGTAGATGATGTACCAGTCACCAAGGGATCAGCTGTTCCATTACCAATAGTTATTTTATCCCCTTCTCTACCTCCTAAAAAATCATATTGATCAGCCACCATTAAACCTACCAGACCCAGTCCGATAATTCCAATAAACGCTATTACTTTTTGCCAAGTGA
>CAZKPY010000044.1:0-5648 GCA_964554815.1 uncultured Candidatus Saccharibacteria bacterium
CAGCATGAGAACTATAAAAGTATCAATTGGAAAACAAGAATTGAATCTCTATGATGATGGTATCTGTATTAGATCTTATTCTGTTTCAACTTCTAAGTATGGAACTGGATTCGAAGAGGGTAGCTTCAAAACACCTACTGGAAAATTTGTAATATATAAAAAGATTGGTGATAATGAGCCTATTTATACGACATTTGTAGCAAGAGTCCCAAATGGTGTTTGGAACCAAAAAGATAAAGATGGTGACCCAATCACTTCGCGCATTTTATGGCTTTCAGGGCTTGATACGGAAAACTCAAATACAAAAGATCGATTTATTTATATTCACGGTACAACCGAGGAATCTTTGATTGGCTCCCCTGCTAGTCATGGATGTATACGGATGTTCAATACAGATGTTGTTGAATTATTTAATTTAGTTGAAGAAACAACTCCTGTGTTTATTAATGAGTAAAAATAAAGAAAAAATGGTTCAGCAAGCTTTATCTGAAATATATAATGATGCAATCAACTCCTAAAATACCTAAACCCTTTGACGACAGTTTTGAACACCTGCCGACTTTTTGGGATGTTGAATTTGGATTTGAAGTTGCTGACGACTTTGTCATAACAGAAACTCGAACAACTGTTCGGGTATTTTGCTTTGATCAGGATGGAAATATATCAGCAGTAGAGGGAAAACATAACCCAGGTGGTTATTATATTCCAGGCGGTGGCGTAGAGGATGATGAGACACTTGAACAGGCAGCAATACGCGAAGCGCGCGAAGAGTCTGGTGATACGATTACTAATTTAAAACCAATCATGAGATATTTAAACCGATTCCCTCGAAGTAGGAAATTTTATGATATTTATATTTTCACCGCAGATATTATAGAGAAAGGAGATCCGACAACAACTCAAGCGAGTGAACTGAATAAAGGGGTGAAATATCTGCAACCTAAAGATTTTATAAAACTCCTTGGGGATCAATTTGAAAGAGATAATTTAGACAGTCAGTCGTTTGTTACGAAATACGCGTTAGAAAATCTTGTGTTATAATCAGGCATATGAAAAAAATTGAGCAATTTTTAGAACAATTAAATAGTGAATATTACCAGGTACACAAAACTGCAGAGGAGCTATTTTGGACTTCGGCTATGGGTGACCATACTGTCGATCAGAAAAAAGAAGTCGCAAACACTGTTCGTGAAAAATTCCGTAATAATCCAGAATATTTACAACAGTGCGAGGAAATGTACAAAACAGCTGACAAGAAAAATCAGGAGCGTCTGAACATATGGATTCATTATTTCAAATTACACCAAGTTCCAGAAGAGGTTTTCGATATCAAGAGAAAAATCGATAAATTAGAATCGACAGTCATGCGAAAGAGATCAACCCGAAAAGAGGGTTATATCGATCCGTATACAAAGAAATTTATAGCAGCGTCGAATGTGAAAATGCGTTCAATGATAGGTACTAATCCAGATGAAAAAATCCGAAAAGCGTGTTTCGACGCAGGAGAAAAACTTGCTCATGATTATCTGAATGAATACCTGCAGATGATTCAATTGCGAAACCAGTTTGCGAAAACTCTTGGTTATGATGATTTTTATGATTACAAAGTTCGTCACGAAGATGGAATGACAAAGGATGAATTATTCGGACTATTCGACGATGTGTATCAAAAAACGAAATATGCATTTACAGATATTCGAAAGCTAGAGAAAACCATGCCGGGATTACGAAAGCCGTGGAACTTCAATTATATGATGGCAGGAGATTTTATCCGTGAAGCCGATCCGTATTTTCAATTCGAAAACGCATTGATGTACTGGGGGCAGTCATTCGCGGCGCTGGGTATTGATTTTCAAGGTGGCAGCATGCAATTAGATTTATTAGATCGAAAAGGAAAATTTAATAACGGGTTTTGTCATTGGCCGAATCTTGTCCATTATAAAAAAGGAAAACGAACCTCAGGTACGTCTAATTTCACCTGTAATGTCGTTCCTGGACAGATTGGATCTGAAACTACTGGAATGGCAACATTATTCCACGAGGGTGGGCATGCGGCGCATTTCATGAATACCTCTGAACGAGAGATAATTCTGAATCAGGAATCTGAACCAATGTCGACTGCGTGGGCAGAGGTGCACAGTATGTTTCTGGAGGCAATATTCAGTAGTATTGAGTGGAAAACTCGATATGCGCATAATGCACACGGAAATGCGTACCCATTCGATTTGTTCGAACGTCGTACACGGAAATTGCACCCATTGCGACCTACGCGGATGCGCTCGATTATATTTGTGGCTAATTTAGAACGTGAATTATACGAAACAAAAAATCTAACAACTGATAAAATATTGAAAATTGTAAAGAAAAACTACAGAAAATATTTTGATCAATCAGTAGATTCATTGTTCGTTTTGAACATTGTTCATATTTATGATTTTCACAGTTCGGCATCGTATCACGGATACGGATTAGCAGAATTGGCAGTGTATCAATGGCGAGATTATTTTTATAAAAAATACGGTTACATCGTAGATAATCCAAATATTGGACGGGAAATGAGTCGGGTATGGAAATTTGGATCACGATATACCTATAAAGAGTTTGTAAAAATGATGACTGGCAAGAAAATTTCAGCCGATGCGTATTTGCGTGACACAACACTATCGATTGAAAAAATCTTGAAGCAATCAAAAGATAAAATCAAGAAATTAGAATCAATAAAACGATTTACAAAGCCGGTGAATTTGAATACTCGAATTTCAATGGTTCATGGTAAAAAGGAAATTGCGAATAATAAGAAGAGTTTTGAACATATGGCAGAACAATACAAAAAATGGCTACAGTCGCAGGTAAAAAAATAGCTGGAAACAGCTGTTTTTTTGTGCTACTATATCTGTATGAAAACAAATAAATCTTTCACAATGTTTGTGTTCGGGCTTTCCCTTATTACCATTATCAGTCTGGTGCCTGTTATGTCTGCACGCGCAGCGACGGCTACTGTCAAAACAACTACTACGACAACTACCGAATCAAAAGAAAAAAAGGCACCAATTGTAAGCGAAGAAACGAAGGAAGTTGCCGTGGAAAAAGCAACTGGATTTTGGGATAAAGTAAAAGCATTTGCTTCTAATATTTATAACAAGGTTGATACTTGGCGGAAAGGTCAAGAAACTACATGGCGGGCATTAAAAGCAGAAAAACAAGAGGAAATAAAAGCTCGTGATAATAAAATGGATCAGGGTCTGAAAGATCGTGAGAACAAAGTATTAGAAGGCGAACAAGCTAGTATTGTCCAAGATTCTGTAAAGGATTTCGACTGGCATATTTTCTTATTAAAGATTTATGTTGCAGCATTAACCGTATTTGTATTTATCTTTGCCTATCCGGTTGCATTTTATGGTGTAATCATTGTGATCGTACTTTCAATCTTGCGTAGACTATATCAGAGAACTCGGTACGGGTATTAATAGTTATGCGACGGTTTCTATTTATTATTCTTCTTGTAGTATCATTTTTCCTCTTTCCATGGTGGATTGTGTTTATTTTGGGATTCATAGGATCACTTTTGTTTACTTATTTCTTTGAAATTATTCTCTTGGGAATTATGTATGATGTCTATTTTCACATTCCAGGACTTTCTTGGTATAAATCTATTACGTACATCCTCATCAGTATCGGAATATTTTTAGTAGTAATGATTATTAAAAAACTTGTCCGAAAACCAACACTCAACATCAATACTATTTAATTATGATTTTCCGACGGCAAAAAAAGATCTCTCGAACTTCACTTGATCCAGATCAGGTGCTTTTTGATGCGACCAATAATGCCGGATTTAACACGCAGCAATTCGAGGGCGTAATCGAAAAAACTATCAGTAAAAAATCTGTTATTGCATTTGCGGTGGTCAGTATTTTCTTGCTAGTAATTTGTGTAGCTCAATTAATAAAAGTTCAATTAGCGCAAGGAAATAAATTTTTTACACTATCTGAAAATAACCGATTACACGAGGTACCTATTTTCTCTGAGCGCGGAGTAGTTTTCGATCGTCATGGTACACCTATGGCTTGGAATATTCCTGCACCCGAAGGTGAGCCATTTCTCCATCGTGGATATATCACCGGTGGAGGATTTGGTCACTTGCTCGGTTATGTGGGATATCCGACACGCGATACATCGGGAATTTTCTGGCGAGAGAGTGTAATTGGTAAAGCTGGAATTGAAAAGAAATTTTCTGAATATCTATCGGGGCAAAACGGTAGTAAAATAGTTCAAGTTGATGCTACAGGAAATATAACTTCTGAAAATATGGAAATCGATCCTGAGCCAGGAAAAAACCTAACACTATCAATCGACGCAGGTATTCAATCAGCGATGTATAATGCGATCAAAGATCTCGCAGAGCAGAGTAATTTCCAGGGAGGCGCAGGTATTATTATGGATATAACAAACGGCGAAGTCATCGCTATGACCAGCTATCCGGAATTCGATGCGAACATATTATCTCAAGGTAAAGACAAGACTGTTATTGCTCAATACGCTACAGATCCACGTAAAATTTACCTCAATCGTGCCGTTACAGGATTATATACTCCAGGATCGACTGTAAAGCCGTATTTAGCCTTGGGAGCGCTCCAGGAAGGCGTTATAACACCCTCAACGACAGTGTTTTCGAGTGGTAGTGTGGAAATTCCTAACCGGTATGATCCCAGTAAACCTCAAGTATTCCGCGATTGGAAAAAGGGAGGCCATGGAACAACGAATGTTTATACCGCAATTGCAGAATCAGTAAACACATTTTTCTATGCGATTGGTGGTGGCGCACAGGGAATTACACCTCTTGGAATTTCACGTATTGATGAATATGCAGAAAAATTCGGATTAGGTTCTCCAACAGGGTTTGAATTAGATGGTGATAAAAAAGGAACTGTTCCTTCGCCTCAATGGAAATTAAAAGCATTCGCAACCGACAATGCATGGCGACAAGGAGATACTTATAACTCGGCAATTGGCCAGTTCGGATTTCAGGTTTCATTATTGCAAATGGTACGTGCAGTAGGAGCTATGGCAAACAGTGGAACATTAATCACTCCGCATCTAGTAAAAGATCAACCAATAAAAGATTCCGAGAAAAAACAAGTAACCGGAATTGATGAAAAAAATTATGTTGTGATTCGTGATGCGATGCGTCAGACAGTATTACGTGGTACTGCGCAGACATTGAACGTTTCCTATGTACATGCAGCAGTAAAAACAGGAACTGCACAGGTAGGTGCAGGAAACCGCTCGATGAATTCATGGTCTACAGGTTTTTTCCCTTATGAAAATCCAAAATATGCATTCGCAGTAGTAATGGATTTAGCCCCATCGACGAACGAGGCTGGTGCGTCACGTGCTGTACGGGTACTGTTCGATTGGATACAGAATAACCGACCCGATTTTTTTACAACAAACTAAAAACCCTTATTTCATAAGTGTTTTTAGTTTGTTCGTCCGGGTTTCTTTTATGGGTACTTGACATATTTCCACATTCTGCTATACTAGGGTTATAAAACTAAATAGTATGTCAAAACAAAATCAGTGGCCGCCTGGACAAGGTTCCAGATCCACAAACACAAAAGAAACAGTAAGTAAAGAATTCATGTTAA
>CAZKPY010000045.1:0-5216 GCA_964554815.1 uncultured Candidatus Saccharibacteria bacterium
GGGCTAATGTTGCATAAGTAGTCGAAAGGTAAAGAACACCAGAAAGAACCACTGCAATGAGTATAAAAGAGATTTTTCGAAAAGAGTTTCGAGTCATAGGTATATTGTAGCATAGGTTTTATATAAATAAAAAGAAAAAAAACACTATGATGTAGTGCCTTTTTTCCATTCGTTCATTTTTTTATGATCACCTGACAATAACACCTCTGGAACAGAGTATTTTTTCTTGTTCCATTCCAATATTTCAGGTCGAGTGTAGATTTGAGATGATGAAATTCGCTCTTCTTCACGTGAATCGAAATTACCCAACACTCCTGGAATCTGTCGCGCCATACAATCGATCATTACCATTGCGGGCAATTCACCACCGGTCAGTACGAAATTACCAATCGATACCTGCGCAAACACAATTGCTTTTGTTTTTTGTTTCGACAAAATCGTAACTACACGAGAATCGATTCCCTCGTACCGTCCAGAGATAAAAATAATATCAGTAAAATTTTTAACAGATTTTTTTGCATATTCTGTACTAAACAATTCGCCTGATGGTGATAAAAATACAATCAATGTTTTACTCTTTGTTTTTCTTTTTTCAATTTTCTTGATAATTGATTCTACTGATTTTAAAATTGGTTCCGCACGCATCACCATACCAGGACCACCGCCGTACGGTCGATCATCAACTACTCGTGAAATGTTTCCATCCGGCCAAACCTTTTTGTATTTTCCAGTCACAAACATTCGTGGATTTACGAAATTAATTTTTATTTTTTTTGATTTCATTGCACGGCCAATAATCGATTCATTAATGTATGAATCGAAACTCTCTGGAAACAGGGTTATCACATGAAATTGCATAGATATTCAAAGACTACCATAAATAAAAAAACTGCCTAGTGACGGCAGTTTTTTTATTGTTGTACCCAAATTGATGTTTCTATTAATTTTCGAGATCCTGTAGATGTGTTAACGAGTTCAAATGATATAGGATAACCAGTTCCAACCAATACTGTTTCTGGAATATTAAAATCAGCACCTATATATTCAGAATGTTCTGGCGGAACAGGATTTATATTATTTATTTGTATTCCACCTGTCCATCCTGGAGGCAATATGAGATTTTCAATAGTAAATTTTGATGCAGAACATATCGATGAATCTGCATTGTAAAATTTAACATATGTATAACCGGCATAGCCGATCCATCCGCCAGCTTGGACATCTATAATACTTGGATCTCTATGAATACATACTGGATCAGTCATATTTACATTAAATGTAATCTTTGCACCGGTATTTTGAACAACGGGACCAACAGTAATACCTGTATCAGGATCAGTAAATATATTATTTCCATTCAATGTTGCATTTTTTGTATCCTCATAATAATTATTTTCCCAAGTGTTATTATTGACTGTATGTGGAGTCATGTCTAAAAGTCTAGGGAATCTATCCCAGAAGCCGTTATCAATAACGTAGTTGATAAACAAACCCTTTTGATTTAAAGAAGTCGAAGAATCATTCAAACCTCTATCAAATCCTATTGCTTTTCTGTATTCAATATAAAACGGAGATTTATCTGAACCAAGTATTTTAATTTTCGCTATTCTTTTCACTGGACCATTATTTAGTAAGAACCTCAAGAGCATATTTTCAAGTGGCTTTATTGTATAGGTACCCGATTTCGTAATGATTTCAGTTTCGTTGGATTTTATCCATCCTAAGGCTTCTTTATAAAATGCATTAAAGTGCAATGAATGTGCACCATTTCCCATTGTATCGAAATTATTTCCATATTCCATATGTTCGCAATCACCTCGTAATGAGGTTTCCCCACATTCCCATCCATTTGCATGAAAAACTCCTAATGCATGCCCTATTTCATGACTAAGTAAAAAATCTAATTGTGTCCATGCAAAAGGAAAATTAGAATGATATGAATCATTATAACCATTCAATCCAACCCAACTCTGTGATACGCTATACATTACATTATCTATTAAAACATCACTCTTTCCAACATATGAAGAACCGCCACCTGTTTCTTCTACAAGAAACAATACACGATCGTAATCAGCCATTTGGATATTATTATTCATAATTACGTCTTGTATTATACGATTATTTAAACCAATGCTGTACTGATTCGAATAATCTATTGTTATCCAATCCATAACTCGCCCACTGAATGAAGTTTTTCCATATGACTGTTCCTTGAAAAATTTCTGAAATTGACCTCCAAATATCAGACGATGTGCTGTTCTCCTTGAGAATGGGATTGGTCGCGAATCAGGAAATCTGATTAAAAAAACAAGTGTGTTTTGACGACCAACTGAATCAGGTTGATCCTTGACCGTTTCTGGAATTGGTTTATTTGTGATGGTAATTTGATTGGTAGATTTCAAAACAATCGCATCACCCAGTTTAGAACCAGTAATAGTAACTATATCTCCTGATTTTCTGTTAAGGGCTTCAACGCCATATATTGGAATTACTTTTTCACCTTGTCGTAATTGATATTTAAAATAAGAATTTTCCTCATTTTCGAAATCGTCTACATGAATAACCTCTAAAATTCCAGTTTCGGTTACATTTTTTTCAATGAGATCAGGAAAACTAATTGAGAGTTTTTTTGCAATTTCAGCAGGGAACATTCCATAAATATATTCTTGTGGTTTTGATTTTGCTAAAAAAACCATTATTTCTTTTCTTTTTTCGAGAATGCTTTTTAATTGATCTGGAGATGCTTTTGTAGAAACTGGTGTTTTAGGTGGATTTACAGCAATAGTATTTAATTTCAATACTGTGGCTAATGTTGGCGTAGCACTGACTGCCAACGGTGTAGCTTTTTCATCTACTCTGGCTCGAGTTGTTAGACTATTCCCACGCTGTATGTCTACAAATGTTTTGTCATCGACTGTAGTT
The DNA here is from genome assembly GCA_964554815.1 of uncultured Candidatus Saccharibacteria bacterium. Taxonomy (GTDB): domain Bacteria; phylum Patescibacteriota; class Minisyncoccia; order Phycocordibacterales; family UBA1006; genus CALMMZ01. The sequence continues at coordinate 2,926 of CAZKPY010000045.1, forward strand.
TTAGTTTCACTTTTTCCATCCTTGAACGTTACATCAATACTAAATTGAATCATCCCATCGTTTATTGGGAATGATTTTGTAATAATAACTGCAGCGGAACATTTCTGCACTAATACACCACGTTCACACACTGGTATTATTGTTTGATAATCAATTAATATTGTATTTTTAGTAGGGATTTTATTGAGCGTATAATTAATGGTGACTACGTCGCCAATTTTTGCAACAGTAGTATTGGTATTACTTGATGTAATAGTAGTATCACTAATGTTTTCATTGAGACTCTTTAGCAGTGGAGCTTTATTGTTTATAGCTGTGGCTGCTGCAGCTATATTTCCTTGGGTACCAAAACCCATACAAATCGCACATAATAACCCAATACTCGAAATTATTAATGTGTGAATTTTTTTATGTTTCATATAGTCTCATTATAGTCGAGTTATATTATAATGTAAATTAAAGCGAGTTGTGAAAAAACCGCCCTTTGGAGACGGTTTTTTCATATATGCACTCGTAAGCCGAATTCTGTTTTAACAACCATTTATCTGTGATGATTGTCGCCAATCACCTATAGCGGCACTTCCTGTGTTTTCGAAAATCCACAGGACACGGCCTTGCACACGGGTAAGGATTTAGCCGTTTCACCCTCATGTTGCCATGAGATTATCCGCCCAGGGCGGATCCTAGCCTTTCGGCATTGGCGTCACTGTTCGCACCTCGTGGGTTACCCCAGACAGGCATTACCTGCTACCTTGCTGCATTTGTAAAAACATATGCGTGTGTTCGGACTTTCCTCTCCTGATAAGATCAGGAGCGATTGTGCGGTGCACGAAATACAGTATACATATAATCAATTCCTTGACAAGCACCTAAATATGCTTAATATAAAAAGAAAATTAAATATCACCAGATTATGTCAAGCCAAAAACAGAAACCAAGCTCAACAGAAGCTCATGTTAAAATTTCAGGGAAAATTGGAGAAGGAACCAGTTCTCCATTAATTAAAATCTATAACGACTATGAGAATACTCATTTAGCCGGAAGAGATACGGAATTCAACCTTGAACCACATGAGATTGAAAAAGTTCTTGCAAAGGAAGAACTCAAAGAAAAACTAGTGGAAGAAAAATTTAAAAACTATTTACAAGCAGTAATCAAGAACTCCTTAACTATTCTAAAGGATGACGAAAAGATACTGAAGGTAAAAGAAAGTTTTTACCAATTAGCTGGAGTAACCGAATCTCCGAAACTTGCTGAATTATTACGAACAGTAATTGGAAATATTTCCTGGAAAGAACTTCAACAGCAAAAAACAGCTTTAGGTCTAAAATAAATATTACCTATTAACCAAAACACAAGCCTTTCGGCCTGTGTATTTTTTTAATCCCAGCTCAGGTTTCCGCCTGACTGATATTCCGTTACGCGCGTTTCAAAGAAATTCTTTTCCTTGCGCAGGTCAGTAATTTCTGACATCCATGGAAATGGATTCTCTACGTTATAAACTTTATCCAAATTAATACGTTCCAACCTGCGATCAGCGATATATTGCACATATTGCGCAACCGCATCAGCATTGAGTCCGAGAATTCCTCGTGGTAAACAATCTCGCGCATAGGCAACCTCGAGCTCCACGGCGCGTATAATATTATTCTTGATCACCTCTTTGAATTCAGCAGTCCAAATGGCTGGATTTTCATCAATAATCGTATTGATCAAATCTGTTCCGAACGCCAAATGAACTGATTCATCGCGTAAAATGTACTGGAATTGTTCTGCAACACCGGTCATTTTATTCTGGCGTTGGAATGACAACATCATCACGAATCCTGCATAAAAAAATATTCCCTCCATAATTACATAATACCCTACCAGATCGTGCACGAATTTCTGAATGTTTTCTGTCGTATCAGTTTTAAAATTTGGGTCGAAAATCGATTTTGTCATTTCAACTACGAATTCATCTTTTTCATGGATACTCGGAATTGTCTGGTACATCGTATAGACATCCTCTGGATCGAGCCCAAGAGAGTCACAACAATAAATAAACGTATCGGTGTGAATCGCCTCTTCATATGCCTGACGCAGTAGGTACTGACGACATTCCGGATTTGTCACGTTTTTATATACTGACAGTACGATGTTATTAGCAGTCAGCGATTCAGCAGTTGAGAAAAATCCCATGTTCCACATGATTAATCGACGCTCATCATCAGTTAACGCACTCGGACTTTTCCAAGTTTCGATGTCTTTTTGCATACTGACCTCATCAGGAACCCAGTTGTTCGCCACAC
>CAZKPY010000046.1:0-5158 GCA_964554815.1 uncultured Candidatus Saccharibacteria bacterium
AAATTGCGGCGTCATATACTGCGCGATGCTCAACATTTGTAATTCCAGATGGAACTCCTACCACGACACGTGGTTTAAATGTTTTTGGAGAGACTTTTTCTGCTTTACCGATTAAATACGCCATCATTTCCTCGGTCACTTCAAAATCTGAAATAACTCCATCAACAATCGGATGAATTGCCTTGATATGCGTTGGTGTTCGGCCGAGCATTTGCTTTGCTTCGATTCCTACCGCTACGATTCGACCTGTTTTTGTATTCAGTGCCACGATAGACGGCTCATTAATGATAATTCCCTGTCCACGCAAATATACCAGCGTATTAGCTGTTCCCAGGTCAATTCCGATGTCATTAGAGAACTTATTGTAGAGATTTTTGAACATAATATGCAAGGAATATAGCATGGAAACAGACACTCTGAAAGACCTTTACATATATAAATTCGTGTGCTAATTTTAGAAAAAATCGCCGATGAAAAAAGTTATTATAATCTTTGGGAAAATGCATCCTATTGAAACGGAATACTTGGAAAGAATTGCAAAAACAATTGATGTTGGAAAGAAAACCATTCTCAAACTAGATGATTGCCCAATACTCGAAGTAATGGAGAAAATAAAAAAATCTGTTTCCCAAACAGAAGCACACTATAGTGTAAAACCTTTGATAATTTATCAAGGTGAAAATCTAGCCAGTGTATGGATTTATTTTAAAGACTCAATCAATATCAGATTCATGAAAGAATATTTTCCAAAAACAATTAATGATGACTACCCAAACAAAGATAGTATTGTTTTTCAAATGATATCAGGTTCTATAAATGCATTATTATCTGACTAAAACAAAAAGCGCCCATGTGGACGCTCTTTTTATTTCCCCAGTATTCCAAGCAATTCAGCTTCAGTAATAATCTTACTATCAGATTCATTTCGTTTTTTGTATTCCAATCCGCCTTTTTCAAGTGATTTTGCAGAAACCACTACTCGATGCGGAATTCCGATCAGGTCTGCATCGGCGAATTTCGCACCTGCTGACATATCGCGATCGTCGAGTAATACCTCGATTCCCTGCGCAGTGAACTTTTCATATAACGCGCTCGCCTCGGCAACATCGCCGATTTGAATGATATGCACTGCAAACGGCGCGACTGATTCCGGCCAGATGATTCCCTTTTCATCTGAAAAGATTTCAACCAAAACACCCATTGTCCGACTCACCCCAATCCCATAACACCCTGAAATAATTGATTGTTTTTCTCCTTTTTCATCATTGTAAAATACATCGAGCATGTCAGTGTATTTACTTTCAAGTGGGAAAATGTTTCCAACCTCTACTGCATTGCACAGTTCATAACGCTTTCCTGTTTCTGGATTAATATCACCTTCTTTTGCCAATTTCACATCATAGAATTTTTCAGGCATCGCAACATCGCGTCCCCAGTTCACATTAATATTGTGATAATGTGCCTTGTTTGCACCCATTTCAAAATTCACTCGATTCTTGCATGAATCATCGACGATTATTTTCACCTCTGATGACAATCCGACAAGTCCTGCATAACCAACGACTGATCCTGTCATTTTTTCAACAGTCGCTTCATCAGCAAGAGTTAGTTTTTTAACACCGAGCACTTTTCGCAGTTTGATTTCATTGATTTGATAATCGCCTCGAATAGCAACAGCAACAACGTCTACATTTTCTGTCGTGTAGAGCATTGTCTTTGTGGTACTTTCTGGAGCAACTCCTAGGAATTTCGCCAAATCTTCCACACCAACAACATTCTCACCAAAGACTTCCTCCATCGGTTTCATTTCGGTATTCTCTTGAGCAATATCAACTGCTTGCGATGGTGCAACTTCTTGGTTGAAGTAAATATCAGTATCAGGAACTTTGAACAACGTATCCTCACCAATCGGAGTCAGTGTCTGAAATTCATCACTGTATTGATCGGTAAATATTCCTCCGTCTGCTTTTACGCGATAGGTAATATCACCAATTCCAAGGCGCTGATACACGCGTCCGTACGCCTCAGCGATCTTTTCATAAATTTCTTTGTGTTCCTCTTGGTTGCGTGCAAATGAATACATATCTTTCATGAGAAATTCACGTCCACGAAGAATCCCGCTTTTTGCGCGAAGTTCGTTTCGAAACTTTGTCTGGATTTGATACACCGACAACGGAAAGTCTCGATATGACGAAACGTAATCCTTGATAACATCAACGATCGGTTCCTCATGCGTTAGTCCCACACCGAGCTCTGTTCCGTTTTTCAATTTTGTCTTGAACCAATTATCAACCTTTTCATCGTCCCATCGGTCAGTCTTTTCCCAAATGTCACGAGGCTGAAGTGTCGTCATAACAAGCTCTTGCCCATCAACGGCATTCATTTCTTCTCGAATAATATTCTTGATCTTTTCGATAACGCGAACACCTAGCGGTAGAAATGCGTACACACCGGCCATTTCCTTGTGAATAAAACCAGCACGGATCAAGAGCTGTGCATTTTTTGCAACCTCGTCAGCAGGCGCTTCCTTGCGGGTTTTCGTGAATAATTGGGATTGTTTCATATACTGTACGGTATCAGAAATAACGTAAAAAATCAAAGGGTAAATTATCTCTTGACTATTATTCCTAAGATTTTATACTTAAACTAAACTTCAATTAAATAAATCTAAATTTACCACTATGGCGAAAATTACAGTATCACCAGAAAACAACAGAGATGTTAAAAAACGTACCTGTTGTCCAACACCTCATTTAGCAGGTCACACATGCAGCAATAACCAAGGCACAGCTTTAGGAAAGTTGATGCAGAAGAAAAAATTAAAAATTGAAGAATTAGCAAAACTGAGCAATGTGTTAGTATCGTCTTTAGAAAAAGTAATTTCTGGACATTCCAAACTTACCACAAAAGGTATATTAAAAGTTGCAAAAGCTTTGCAGATGAGCCCGTTTGCGCTAACAGGAGCATTTTTAAATGAATCAAGAATCTTTAAAAAAGCGGCCTAAATAACCGGCTTACGATCTATTATGCTATCAATATTTTGATAGCATTTTTATTACCTAAAATTCCTTGCTTTTCCCTGAAAATATGCTATATTTTCCCTGTTACATTTTGTATGAATACCTGATTAGGCGGTGCTCTATTTAGCCTAATTCGACAGATTTCTGTCCGGTATTCCTCTCGGCAGTCACCGCGAGAAACGAAGGGTTTTATTATTAACACACCCCTTTGTGCAGAATGTCCTCATTTATTTTATGTCACGCATACAAGATATGTTCGGCGTTGGAGCCCATTATGGATATGGAAAAGCTCGCCGACACCCAACTGTAAAACAGTTCATCTATGGTTCAAAAAATCACACAGATATTATCGACCTCGAAAAAACTGATGTTCAACTTGAAAAAGCAATGGAATTATTGAAAACTATTGTTGCAACAGGAAAACAAGTTATCTTTGTCGGTTCAAAACCAGAAATCAAAGATTTAGTTAAAACAACTGCTGAATCACTGGGAATGCCCTACGTGGATGAACGATGGATCGGTGGAACACTCTCAAACTGGAAGCAAATCCAGAGTCGAGTAAAACTCTTTGAAACTCTTGGAGAACAAAAAGAAACAGATTCATTAGTATATAAAACTAAGAAAGAGAAATTGTTATTGGAACGAAAGATTGAAAAATTAGATCGCCGATTCGGAGGATTAACAGCTTTGAAAGCTATGCCTGCAGCAGTTGTCGTAATTGACGCTCGTGAGGAACACATCGCTGTTACCGAAGCTGCTATGATCAATATCCCTGTAATTGCACTCGCAAACACAGATAACGATATTCGATTAGTAAACTACCCTGTTGTTGCAAATGATAACAGTCGCCGTAGTGTTGATTTCTTCCTAAAGCAATTCGCTGAGGCAATGAAACAATAAAAAGTAGCTAGTTCTTTATTCATTTTAATTTAATAATCTCTGAAGGTAGTATTGAATTATTTATTCGAGTACGAACCCGCAGCGACACAGTCGCGCGAGGGACACGAAGTGGTTACGCAGAATGAATAATTCAATCTACCGAAAGAATTTCGACTTATCTTATGAACATTACAACAGAAGACATCAAAGCATTACGAGATGAAACAGGAGTTTCAATCATGCAGTGTAAACGAGCTCTCGAAGAAGCTGCTGGTGATATGGAAAAAGCTCGCATGATTTTGCGAAAACAATCTGCAAGTCAGGCTGACAAAAAATCAGGACGTACATTAGGCGCAGGAATGGTAGGTATGTATCTACATACGAACAAAAAAATTGCAGCGATGGTGGAAATGTACTGCGAAACAGATTTCGTAGCACAGAATCCAGAGTTCGTTGAGGTTGCTAATGATATCGCAATGCATATCACTGCGATGGCTCCAGAATTCCTACGATCATCTGATATCGATGAAGAAGCGACTACAAAAGCAAAGAATTTCTTTGCAGAGGAAATTGCATCAATCGATAAACCAGCTGAAATCAAAGAGAAAATCCTACAAGGTAAACTGGACGATTTCTTTGCTCAGAAAACCCTCCTCAACCAGCCGTTTGTGAAAAATCCTGAAATTACTATTGAACAATTAGTAAATCAGCTCATCCAAAAGACTGGAGAGAAAGTTGAAATCGGAAAATTCGTTCGTATTTCGACATTATAATTGACGTGAAATCAAGCTTGATATTTACTGAAATTCGATTATAATGGATTTGTTTATGTATTTTCTACTTGCAATAGCGTTCGCAGTTATCGGTATTGGAATTCTGTTATGGAATGCCAAACCTCGATATTCTGAACACCCACGATCTGTTATTGATACTGATCGATGGATAGATAAAGCTGAGTTTTTCATGCAGAAAACAATCAAACAAATTCTCCATACGTTTGTGGTTCACTTGGTCAGTTGGTATCGTATCATTTCACACGAAATTACGATCCATAAAACCTTGAAACAAAAGGTTCGAGAAATTCTCTACGAACACCACAAGCAAAAGAAATCAGCAGTAGGAAAAGATCACCTCGTAAAATAAATCTTTCTGATTACTTGTACTAGTACAAGTAATCATTGCCGGCATAGCTCAGTTGGTAGAGCAACGCTTTTGTAAAGCGTGGGTCCGGGGTTCGAATCCTCGTGCCGGCTCCAAAA
>CAZKPY010000047.1:0-4955 GCA_964554815.1 uncultured Candidatus Saccharibacteria bacterium
TTGAGTTTGTAAAATCAATCCACAAGAATATCGAAACCGTGTACGTGGTAATGGGTGAACCGTCATCATCTGAATTTCTGGCTACGCGTCTCCGCGATCAGGTAGCAGTAAATGCTGTTACACCAAAAGAGGGCGAGCATGTAGAGTTGTATTTATAAAAAGCACGAAAGTGCTTTTTTGTTTATGTATTTCTTGGTATACTACTAATCACTATGAACAATAATATTATTATTTCAGTATCAGGAGCGCGTGAATCTGACCATTGTGGACTCGATGCGTTACAGATGGGGCGAACACTGGGTGAGATTCTGGCGAAACATAAATGCACGGTGACTTGTGGCGCGGTGACTGGTTTTCCGTTATGGGTCGCAAAGGGTGCAAAGGGTGCCGGCGCAAATGTGATTGCATTTTCACCTGCGACGAATCAGGATGAACACGTGAATGTGTATCGTATGCCTGAACCGTCAGAGTTTTTTAACCTCGTCGTATATACAGGATTCGGATTTACCGGTTCAGATTTATTAATGACACGATCATCAGATGCAGTGATTTTCGGATGTGGACGAATTGGAACTGTCCATGAATTTACACTCGCGTTTACCGAGGGGAAAATTATTGGAGTGTTAGAGGGTGACTGGGGAACGGATGAATTGATTCGGGAAATCCTGCGCGCTGATGTGACACGTCCACATGACACGATTGTGTTTGATTCTGATCCGAACCGACTGGTAGAGCAGATTATTAAAAAGGTAAAGGATATGAAGGAGAAAAAACTTCCAAAATAGGAAGTTTTTTGTTAATTGTATTTTACATTTATATCTACTATACTAGTTGAATATGGAAGAACTCATTATAAAATCTCCCCAAGAACAGCTAGCTGATAAATATATTGCAAATAAAGATTTAAATGCCCTCAAAAATATGCTTGCAGACGGTAATTTCGGTAGTAAATTGGAACGTAAAATAGAAACTACTATTGAAAAACTCGAAGCTGAATCTTCTGAGAAGGATACTAAGATCGAAAACAAAGAAGCTTTCAAAAGTAGAATTATTGAAACTGCAAAAGGAAGTAGATATCGATATTTGGAAGATGGAAGAACTCAACGGTTTAAAACAATAGAAGGTAAAGAGTATGATCCTCAAGATCTGTTAGTCTTCGTTCCAAGCTATGAATGGGTGTTGCAAAATAATCCAAAATGGATCGAAGAGAGAAGTTTGCAAAGTAGAACCTATTACGAACAATATATTCTTGATTATGTTCAGCCTGGGGCTGATCGGACTAAGAAAATATGGGTTGTTGATTTAGCAGGAAATAAAATAGAAACAAATGAAGCTGCTAAAAACGCAGGTAAAATCTTTCTTGCTTTTGGAGAGGAGGGAAAACCTGTCACAGATATGATTCCTGTTTCAAAAGAACCAATAAAAGGATTTTATACTTACGATTCTAGAGTTTATGAAAATGAACAAGGTGAACGAATGCGAGAAAGACATATGGGAAATCAAGTCGTAGATATTAAAGATTTATAAAATAAAACCACTCAATGAGTGGTTTTATTTTACTTGTTCTACAATTCGTGCGAATGATGCAGGGTTAGTTTTTGCGATTTCAGACAGAACCTTTCGGTCGAGTTTGATGTTTTTCTTGTTCATTGCGTCAATGAATTTACTGTATGAAATTCCAAGTGGTCGAAGTGCAGCGTTTAATCGGATAGTCCATAATCGGCGCATATCAGCTTTCTTGTCTTTTCGGTGTGCAAATGCGTTAACACCTGCCTTGATCAATGCTACCTTTGCTCCGATTTCTTTTGTTGAACGTCCGTGACGGAATCCCTTTGCATCTTTCAATACATTTCGTCGGCGTTTCATGGAGATAACTCCTCGTTTTACTCGTGTCATAGTGATAGTGGAGTGAAAGCAACAGTGCGGTGACTGTATTTAGGGAGCTCTCACTGCGTTAATTAGTTAAATAATAAGATGACTATTTCATCAGTCCTGGCATGAATCGTCCAGAATCTTTTGTAGTCATGGTAAAGTTCGTAGCAACTTTTCCGTTGAGTTGTGTACTACGACTTTGTTTTGCATTAAGGTGGTTAAACCCTGGTTTACGCGCTTTCAATTTCCCAGTACTGGTAATTTTTAATCGCTTGGTAAATGATTTGTTTGTTTTTGTACTCATAAATTTGTTTATTAATTATTTTTTGCCTGAAGCGCGTTCCAAGGTTACGACGATACCTTTTGGACTTTCTTTAAATCCTTCAACTAATTTGTAATCAATTTTTATTTGATCAACAATTCGTTGTAATCGTTCCTCGAGGAATTTTTTATCCATTCCTTTTACACGACCACGTAGGAACAATTCAATTTTTACACGATGACCTTCGGTTAACCATTCAGATGCTCGATTAGCCTTGATTTCGATATCGTGTTCACCGGTTCCTACCTTGATTTGGATGTTTTTAACTTCTGATGAAGCAGTGTTTTGCTTGCTCTTTATTTCCTTCTGCTTCTTCTTTTGTGCATAGGTGAATTTACCATAATCTATGATTTTTGCAACTGGCGGTTGGGCGTCAGGGGAAATCTCTACGAGATCGAGCCCCAGCTCCATAGCCTTTGCAATAGCATCTTTTATCTTCATAACACCCAAACTACCCAATTCATCATGGATAACCCGAACCTCTGGGGCTCGAATTGCGTCGTTAATTTTTACCATTTGGGGTCTCATTCAGATAATAGTTAGATTAATATGCGAGTAATGGTTTCAGTATACTGATTTTTGTAGATTAATCAAGAGAAATAAGCCGTTTTTGTGATAATCTATCCATATCTATGAATTGTTTAATTCTCGCAAATAAACGCCGATCTGAAACCATGGCTGCCTGTATGGAACGAATTCGTACAGAGGCTGGAATTCCAATAGAGACAAAGGTTACTTATGCGGGACGACTCGACCCTATAGCCAGTGGATTGGTGATTTTTCTCGTGGGAGATTTCCGATTCGACAAGGAAGTCTATTCAAAATTACCGAAAGTCTATGAAACTGAGTTTTTCCTTGGTTACAGCACTGACACCTATGACATTCTCGGGATTGTACACAAAGGAAGAGTATCTGAGGTGTCTAATATTTTTGAACAAATAAAACAATTCCAACCAATCGGAGAGTTTGTTCAAAAATTTCCGCCATACTCCAGTCGTCGCGTAGACGGAAAATCATTGTTTCAATATGCACGTGAAGACAGTGATTCGGTTCCTGAGGTTTCGCATTCAGTTACGTTGCACAATATTGAACAGTATTCATCACATGAAATTAGTTCTGAAAAATTACTAGAAAATATTACTACAGACATTTCAAAAGTGTCTGGTGATTTCCGGCAAGAGGAAAGCATTGCTTCGTGGAGAAATAGCTTACCTCCACGTGAAATGGTTCAGATGCACAAGGTCACAATCGAAGTATCAAGCGGGTTTTATGTGCGACAATGGATTCAGGATTTTGGAGTATTTTTATCCACAGATATCGTGACTTTTTCAATTAACCGCGTTACAATAGGTATGTTTAACATGTCGATGTTGAACGGGGAATCGTTTCGTATTTTTTACGAAGGCGATCCCATTCTCAACAACTTGACAAATTAGCATATTATATGCTATAATATAAATATGAAAAAACTTACATCATTATCTCTCGTGTTCGGACTCATGCTTGCGATCGCAGCTCCATTATCAATCAATGTGGCTCATGCTGAATGTACAACCATGAAGGTTGGATCTTGGCGTGGTTGTGAACCAACCGTTGAAACAGGAGGCACTATCAGTACCGATAAATATTCAGCAGTCATCAGTGCCTCATGGAACTATTTCGGAGCTGATTATAATGCAGAAGATGCACCAACACTCACCATTGAATATGGGCGTACAACAGGGGGTGTTTTCGATAAAACATCAGACACTAAAATCTTACGAAAAGATGAATCAACTACAAAATCATTTTTACTAACAGGGCTCGATGATGGACAGCGCTATGCATATCGTGCAGTGTTGAATTGGCCAGGTGGAATTAAAAAAGGTGAAGTAAAATCGTTCGATGCAGTAAAAAAAATAACTGCCGCACCTACGACAACACCTACTACAACTACTACCAACTCAAATATTCCTGCAACAGCTGGAACTACGAACACTAACACAGCTTCAAATGATAATACTATTATTTACTCAGCTCAGCCAAAAAATACCAGCGTATTAGGAGGGTTGCTTGGAGGATCAAAAGACACTACTACGAAATCAAATTCTGGATTTTCAAATGTTGCAAACCAGTCAGGATTCCGACTTGCGATTGATAATGGTGAAACAAAGGTAAGCCAAGGTGACACGTTAACTATCAAAGTTCGTTACGAGAACAATAACACTAAATCAGCAGATAATTCATCAGTAGATATTTACCTGGCTCCGCAATATACATTTGTTTCAACAACAAAAGGAATCTATGATCGAATCGATAACAAGGTCAGCATCGATCTACGAGAGTTCCCAGGAGGAGGTTTCGGAACTGCAGAGGTGACTGCAAAGGCAACTGCAAAATCCGGTGATTTGGATCAGGCAGTTTCTCAGGCAGCATTGCGAACTCCAAAGATTACATTAAAGGTAAGTGACGTTGATGAATATGTTGGAGGTAACAGTTCACCTAATAGTGTCCTCGGCGCATCAGCATCAGGCGCAGGATTCTTGCCAAAGAGTATTATCGGATGGCTCATCCTCTTGATCGTTTTGGCAGCTATTGTCATTATTGGACGTAGATACTTTATCAAGAAGGATTATTAATCAGTTTTCTCTATTAAAAACAGCACTTGCTGTTTTTAATTTTTTTTGCTAGTATAGCCTTACAGAAAATGATTTATATCTCCTGATTTAATTGTTTTCCGTACTCCGCGGTAGCTCAGTGGTAGAGCAAGCGACTGTTAATC
>CAZKPY010000048.1:0-4806 GCA_964554815.1 uncultured Candidatus Saccharibacteria bacterium
TATTAAACGAACTGATCCATCTGAATATCGATCACAAAAACGTGGAGGTGTTGGGGTAGTAGATATGGATACAAAAGAGGAGGATGTAGTGACACATTTACTCACAGCTTCGACTCATGCGAATATGTTATTCTTTACCAACCTCGGAAAGGTCTACCAATTAAAAATGTATGACATCCCAGAGGGTCGTCGTGCAACGCGTGGTAAATCAATCATGAACTTCCTTCAACTTGCAGATAATGAATCAGTGACATCTATTTTACCAGTTCCAAAAGGCAACGAGGTAAAAGATCAATCACTATTCTTTGTAACGAAATCAGGTGTGATTAAAAAAGTCGCAGCCGATAGTTTTGCAAGCGTTCGACGTTCTGGATTAATTGCGATTAACTTACGCGATGGTGATACGTTGCTCGGTGCGATGTTAACTCATGTAGACGATACGATTATGCTGGTCACTGCAGATGGTCAGTCAATCCGATTCAAAGCTTCACAAGTCCGCGACATGGGACGAACCGCAACAGGAGTCAAGGGAATGGAGCTCGACAAAGCTGATTCAATCATTGGATTGGGTGTAATATCAGATTCAATGAAAAATCCAACCGTGATGGTGATGACCAATAATGGTTATGGAAAACGAACACCGATCGATGAATATAAAGTTCAAAATCGTGGAGGTTCAGGAATTAAAACAGCAAACGTAACTGATAAAACAGGACCGGTCGTTGGAGCGAAAATTGTAACTGACGATGATTCAGAATTGATTGCGATTTCACAAAAATCTCAAGTCATTCGAACTGAACTCGACAGTATTCCAGTGCTCGGACGTGCAACACAGGGTGTTCGCATCATGAAATTACGAGAGGGAGACAATATTGCAAGTCTTACCTTGCTTTAAAAAGTGCCGAAAGGGTGCTTTTTTTATTACTCTAAAAATGGTATGGTGATGATAATTATGCGAAAGATTGATCAAAATAAGTTTATTTTAAAGAGTAACTACAAACCTTCAGGTGATCAGCCAGAGGCTATTTCTGCGTTGATGAAGGGGTTGAAAAAAGGAATGCAAAAACAAACATTGTTGGGTGCGACAGGAACCGGAAAAACATTTACAATGGCGAACATTATCGAGCAAGTTCAAAAACCAACACTCGTGATTGCTCACAATAAAACACTTGCAGCGCAGTTAGCTCAAGAGTTCACATAATTTTTACCCGATGCAGCGGTGCATTATTTTGTCTCGTATTACGATTACTATCAGCCCGAGGCCTACATGCCGATCACCGATACCTATATTGAAAAAGATGCACAGATCAACGAAGAGATTGATCGTTTGCGTCACGCATCAACACAGGCACTGCTGACACGCAGTGATGTAATTATTGTCGCATCAGTTTCATGTATTTATGGACTTGGAAGTCCTGAAGAATATGCAGAAATGAACGTGCAATTACAATTAGGGCAACAAATTTCGAAACGTGAATTAATGGAACAATTAGTTCGTGTACATTACGGACGAACGACTGCTGATTTATCATCAGGACAATTTCGATCGGTAGGAAATCGAATCGATGTGATGCCTGTATCATCGAAATATATGATTTCACTGATGTTCGTAGGAAATCAGATTACACTGATTCAGGTTATCGATCCGGTAACATCAACTATTCTCGAAACTCCAGAGAATGTGTTTCTGTTTCCTGCAAAACACTTTTTAACTGAAGGTGAGAAAAAAGATCGTGCAATAGTGGCGATTGAAAAAGAAATGAAAGAACAAGTAAAGAAGTTCGAGAAAGAAGGAAAACTGCTCGAGGCTGAACGTATTAAACGCCGAACACAAAATGATCTGTCGATGATGCGCGAAATTGGATATTGCAGTGGAATTGAAAACTACTCGCGACCATTATCAGGAAAAGCCCCAGGTGAGGCACCAGAGACATTGATCTCGTATTTTCCGCATGATAAAAATGGTAAGCCAGAATTTTTAACGATTATCGATGAGTCACATGTGACATTGCCACAATTGCACGGAATGTATGCAGGTGATGCTGCACGTAAAAAAACATTAATCGAGTTTGGATTTCGCTTACCATCTGCAGCTGATAATCGACCGTTGAAATATGATGAGTTTGAAAAACGAATCGGACAAGTTATTTATACAACAGCAACGCCGAGTAAACTCGAATTGGCAGAGTCAGAACAAATCGTTGAGCAAATCATTCGTCCGACAGGACTCATCGATCCGGTTGTCGAGGTGCGACCCGTAATTGCAGAGGGAAATTATCCAGGACAAATTCAGGATTTTATCAACGAAACAGAATTAGAAATTAAAAAAGGTGGGCGAGTTCTGGCGACAACGCTGACAAAAAAAATGGCCGAGGATCTCTCGGAATATTTAAAAGAACGAAAGATTAAAGCCGAATACTTGCACAGCGATGTGAAAACAATTGATCGAATTAAAATCATTACTGAGTTTCGTCGTGGAACATTTGATATTTTAGTTGGTGTAAACCTATTACGTGAAGGTCTCGACATGCCAGAGGTAACATTCATCGGAATTCTCGATGCTGATAAAGAGGGGTTTTTGCGCTCAGAGACATCACTGATTCAGACAATCGGACGTGCAGCACGAAACGTCGACGGTCGCGTAATTTTATACGCTGATCATATGACCGGTTCGATGGAACGTGCTATCGGTGAGACGAAACGTCGCCGCGCGAAACAAATCGCCTATAATACAAAGCACGGAATCACACCGATGACGATTCAAAAGAAAATTCATGATATTACCGATCAGATGGAATCGAATCATGACAAAGCCGTTTATGCAAATCTGATGCTCGATGAGCAATTATTCAAAGACAATCCAAACGAGCTCATTAGGATAAAAGAAGGTCAAATGAACGACGCAGTTGCAGAGTTGGATTTCGAAACTGCGGCGATTTTACGTGATGAAATTCAAGCAATAAAAGAAAAATCAGGCATCGCAAAAGCAAAGAAAAAACCACGAAGAAAATTTTAAATAGATGTATAAAAAATGTGGATAAAATCTGCATTTTTTGTTTCCCTATATGGTTTTTTTTTGCTATAATAATCACTGAGCATGAGGTACCTGAATTTTATAAACAATTCTCGAAAGAGAAAAATAATTTGCATATTATTTGCAATCTTTTTGTCGATGAGTTATACGCTCGTTGTTTTTGCGGTGCCTCCGATGGGTGGCTATTTACCAGGTTCAACTCTTGATCCGGATTGTGCACCTCTTGACCCAGACTGTTCTGTTGCTATTGAAACATTAACATTCGATTCACCTCTGACAAAAACAGGATCAGTGATCAGTTTACCTGCGGCATCAGCAACAGTAGATGGTTATTTATCTGCAACAGATTACAATGCATTTGCTGATAAAGAAGATTCGTTCGGTGCAGGTACATCAACAGATTATTTACGAGGAGATAAAACATGGGTGACATTGGATACATCAGTCGTACCTGAAAATGGAAATCTCTATTGGACTAATAATCGTTTCGATACACGATTAGCTGCGACAACTTCAATTCCAAACTTACAAACTGTTGGAACAATCACTAGCGGTATTTGGCATGGATCACAGATTATGGATGCGTATGTTTCAGATTCGATCACTGCATCGAATTATATTCCACTCTCTCAGAAAGGTGTCGCGAATGGTGTTGCAACATTGGACGGTTCAGGAAAAATTACTGCATCACAGCTCAGTTCATTTTCACTATCTGACACATTTGTCGTAAACTCGGAAGCTGAAATGTTAAACCTACTCTCTGCAGAATTAGGAGATGTTGCTATTCGACTAGATGAAAATAAATCATACATTTTGACGACTAATGATCCGACCAATGTTGCAAACTGGCAACAAATCATCACACCTCTTGATTTTATTTTGTCAGTTAATGGACAAACAGGTGCAGTAAACTTGACTACGACAGATATTCCAGAAGGATTAAATTTATATTACACCGATACTCGCGTGGATGATTACTTGAACACTGTAAAAGGTGTTGCAAACGGTGTTGCATCATTGGATGCGAATGGAAAAATTCCAACGAATCAATTAGGTTCAATTATTTTAAACGAAACACATGTGGTGACAGATGTTCCTGAAATGCTCGCACTGACGTCAGTTGCTAATGGAGATTTAGCTGTTGTTACCAGTACCAGTCAAACCTATGTATTAGCAGATGATAACGATCCGTCGAACATAAACAGTTGGGTTGAAATTGTAAATGGTGCGCCTGTAACATCTGTAAACGGACAGGTGGGAACAGTGAACCTGACAACAACAAATATTTCTGAAGGTTCAAATCAATACTTTACCAATGCGCGTGCTCGGAGTGCATTATCAGCAACAGGTCCGTTGAGTTATAACTCTACTACAGGAGTTTTTGGGATTACTCAGGCAAACACTATTACGAATGGGTTTCTCTCTGCTACCGATTGGAATACATTTAATAACAAACAGAATGCTCTGACATTCGGAAATGTGACCGCGAGTTCAAACCCAGAAATCACCATCACTGGTGGAACTGGTGCAATTATTGGTACAGGTTTAGATATTATTATTCCTGATGCGTCTGATACAGTACGAGGATTAATAACAACGGGTGCACAAAATTTCGGAGGTGTTAAAAATTTCGCAGATGGATTAGGTGTTGGTGATTCAGCACCATCTACACTATTCTCTGTAGGAAATGGAGGACTATTTCAAGTAGATAATTCAGGAGATCTTGTAAAAATTAAAAACGTTGCATATTCATGGCCAGGAACTCAGGGTGC
>CAZKPY010000049.1:0-4661 GCA_964554815.1 uncultured Candidatus Saccharibacteria bacterium
AAAATTAAAAGAATCAAACAACCATGGAATTGGGCTATTTGCTGATGAAACTATCCCCGCAGATGCTATATTATGGAATCCATCTCCTGCACTTACTCTACATTTCTCGACAGAAGAATTTAATTCATTACCTGAAAGTGACAAAAAAATTATTGCTCATTATGGATACTTTCATAAAGAGTTCAACGTCTGGCATTTAGCAGCAGATGACAGTCGATATATTAATCATTCAAAAAATCCCACAGTTGGAATTAGTCCAGATGGCTGGGGTTTGAAAACTCTCATAGAGCTAAAATCTGGTGATGAAATCACACAGAATTATTCTGATTTTGAAGATAAAGACGCAATGATTGCACGTGGTTTAGAATTTTAATAAAAAAAGACTACTCTCGTAGTCTACTTGATTTATGAAATCCAAACTATCTCTACTGGTTTGTCTAAATAATGATCTAGACTTTCAGATTTTCGACGTTTTTTCTTGGGACAAATAACACACACTTTTGCCCATTCTTCCGCAACATATTTAGCCTCTGCAATATTACTTGCAGGATAAATAGATAAATATCGCGTCAATAATCGAGATTTTTTAGAAGTCACAAACATTGTTGTTTCAGGTAGATTATCACCTATCCACTCTGGATGTTTACTGACCTCTATCTCTATTGATCCATCTTCCGGATATAAATCTTCGAGATAACTGAATACAAAATCCAGTGGGTTGTTTCTGGTATGAAATATCAAATCAAAGACATGCTCTCTGCCCTTATATGTTACTACAAACATATACAGAGCTTTTTCATGATTAGAAAAACTCATATATATGTATTTTTGTTTAAACAGATAATATGACAAAAACGATTGAGAGTCAATTATATTATTTTTTAAAATTATTCTGTTATACTACCTTCATGAATTTATCTCGTGTATCCCCTCTCAATACCAAGGAAATTTCCGCAGGACCTGTGGTGTATTGGATGGACCGTGACATGCGCATACAGGACAATTGGGCACTGATTCGTGCGCAATCCATTGCAAACCAAGAAAAAGTTCCATTACTGATCGTATATAATCTGGTTGCTAATTTTTTAGGTGGCAGTTACCGCCAATGGGATTTCAAATTAAAAGGCTTGCAGGAAATTAAGGAAACTTGCAAAGAAAAAAATATTCCGTTTTTTATAATAGTAGATACCACAGGAAAACAAACACCGGATTTGTTCGTAGATTTTTGCAGTGATTATAACGTTGGAGCTGTTGTGACAGATTGTTCACCACTGCGCATTCAGAGAAAGTGGAAACAGTCCGTAGCACAGAAAATTTCCTGCCGAATGGAAATGGTAGACACACATAATATTGTTCCGGTATGGATTGCATCAGATAAACAGGAATATGGAGCGTACACATTGCGACCAAAAATTCATCGGCTGCTGCCGGAATTTATGGATGAATTCCCATCTGTTCGCAAACATCCATACTCTATCGCGAAAAAAGCTCCTAAAATTCATTGGGAGCAGCTATACGCATTAGGAGCAGTTGATCAATCCGTACCGCCTGCTGATTGGATTACATCTGGTGCGTCTGCTGCAAAAAAGACCCTGAGGGATTTCATTCATAAAAAATTATTGCACTACGGCGACATGCGAAATGATCCGCTGGCAGACGCACAGTCGAACCTGTCACCGTATTTACATTACGGGATGATATCACCACAACGTGTCGCGATGGAAATCATAAAACATATCGAAAAACCGATCAGTGAAGTTCTACATGACAAGAAAAACAAAGCGGCAGTAGATGACGACCGACCATTAACACTGATCGACCATGCAGCTGCATTTTTAGAGGAATTAATCGTGCGTCGTGAACTGTCTGACAATTTCTGCTGGTATAATGAACAGTATGACAGTGTTGATGGTTTTCCAGACTGGGCAAAGAAATCCCACTACCGATTCCGGCATGACAAACGAGAATATGTATATACATTGAAACAATTCGAACATGCGGAAACTCATGATGAATTATGGAATGCGGCACAATTGGAAATGATGCTTACTGGAAAAATGCACGGATACATGCGCATGTACTGGGCAAAGAAAATTCTGGAATGGACCGCTGATGCATCAGATGCTATGCGTGTTGCAATTTATTTGAACGACAAATACGAATTAGACGGACGCGATCCGAACGGGTATGCAGGCATCGCATGGAGTATCGGAGGTGTCCATGACCGTGCATGGTTCGAGCGGCCGATTTTCGGACAGATTCGTTATATGGCACGCAGCGGCTGTGAAAAGAAATTTAATGTAAAAGATTACATCAAGAAAAACACCCAACAAGCACTCTTTTAATAGGGTGTTTGTTGT
Organism: uncultured Candidatus Saccharibacteria bacterium; assembly: GCA_964554815.1. Lineage (GTDB taxonomy): Bacteria > Patescibacteriota > Minisyncoccia > Phycocordibacterales > UBA1006 > CALMMZ01. Next base: position 2,361 of record CAZKPY010000049.1, read on the forward strand.
AAATAAATAAGACAGTTTCCTGTCTTATAATAAAAATCCCTACAGTACAATAGGGATTTAAAATTTACCAAGTAATTTAAGAAGTAATTTCAACATCAATGGGTTTATCTTGAGTTATTTTTTCTTTATACTCATCAATATACCTTTGATCGATTTTATCAACATTAGTTAAGAAATATTCTGGATTATTCCATTTAGGTTTAAGTAGCTCTCCTTTTTCTTTACTTTCCAAGTTATACCAAGTATTAACCGATCCACCAATTAGAAAACTAAATATAACCTCTAAATCATTTGGATGTTCACGTATAGCATCGATATTCAATCCTGAAATATAGGCTTCGTACTCTCTATGTTCGGTAGGCATGGCTGGCGTTTGGTTCTTTTGCATTACATGTATTAATTCATGCTCTAATACGAGTAAGCTTTTCGTATATGTTTTATCAGTTTCTTTATCTATATTCAACCCAACTGCGTTTATATCACCAAAAGCAACACCATTCGCAAAAGGAACTTCATCAAAAAACTTTCCACATTCAGATTTAGTACGTATATCTGTCCCATATTTTTTAGCAATATTATACAAAAAGTCCTCATACTCTGGAATTGAATTGAACTCATAATAATATGGCAAATCATATTTTGTCCTGATGATTTTTTGGTCCTCAATCAAACGATCTACCATTTTAGGATCCTCAGGGCGTAATCCAGTAATATATTCTGATAACCTACTAGCATAGGATTGATTAAATCGAAAATCTAATAATTCTTTGATTTCTTTAAATTTTTCATCTATTGATTCTTCAAGTTTTATCTGATGATCTCTTTTCTTTAAAATTGGAAAATTTTCTCTTGTGTTCATATAACGTACTATAACATATATCTAATCTGTTTTCATAGAAATAAAAAGACGGATATTAATCCATCTTTTTATTTACCGATCAGGCGGTATATTATAATAATTAATCAAGAATTTCGTAATATTAATGAATGGATCTACCAATGTCTGTGATGAAAATTCAGCACCTTCTTTTGGATATTCATTCATCAGGAAAACAATAAATTTTGGATCATAGGCTGGGAAATAACCCACAAATGTGTGCATGTTACGGTCGCCATAATATCCACCGTTTGGGTTTGCAATTTGTGCAGTTCCTGTTTTTCCTGCGATTGAATAGTGCTCCATTTTCTTTGAACCACCGAAATAATTATCAAATACATTTACCATCATGCGACTGATCTCTGCTGATGTTTCAGGTTTAATTGCAACACCTAATTCCTTTGGTTCGATTTGTTTTTTACTACCATCCATGTATTCGATATAATTCACCACATGTGGTTCGATAATTTTTCCACCATTCGCCAACGCTGACATCGCACGAATCATACTGATCGGCGTAACTGCAATTCCCTGTCCGAATGAAACGTTCGCATATTCTACCTCTCGATTCGTTTTGAGGTTCGATAAAATTCCAGAAACTTCTGCAGGCAAATCAATGCCTGTTTTTTCTCCAAATCCGAATTTCATGAATTGATCACGGAATTCTGATCGATCCATTTTACTCATGATAAACACCATTCCTGTGTTTAATGATTGATTCAATACTGTTTGCATATCGACATATCCACGACCTTTTTTATCAAAGTTATTAATAGTACGATCACCAACACGAACCGAACCTGTATCAGTATATTTTGTATTCGCAGTAATAACACCCTGATCAAGTGCGATTGCAGCAATAATCGGTTTCATAATAGAACCCATCTCGAAATCACTCTCGACCATCATGTTATTAAACGTTGAAACTGATTTTTCATTTTTGAAATTATTAATATCAAATCCAGGAGTCTGCGCCATTGCTACGATTTCACCCGTTTTTGGATTCATAATAATACCTGCTGTTCGATCAGATTTCCATCGTTCTAATACTAATTCTAATTCATTCTGTAATGATGCCTGAACAGCTGGTTCCAGATTCGTAATCACATCACCTTCGATTTCTGGTTCATCTGATGACAACTTCGTAATATGAGTAAACACCTCTGCAAAGAAGTTCACGTATAAACGGCTCGCAGTTCGCGCCAAAACGCCATTGTATGAGCGTTCGAGTCCATATTGACCACTGAGGTCATCTCCTTTGAACGATACAAATCCAACCACATGTGGAGCAAGGGTTCCAGACGGAGAAAACCGTGAATTAGCACGATAGAGTGTCACGCCATCAATATCTAACGCTTTTATCTGTGCAGCCTGATCTTCGGTAACACGGGTTGCAATTTCTTCGTATGGATCGTTTACTTTTG
>CAZKPY010000050.1:0-4651 GCA_964554815.1 uncultured Candidatus Saccharibacteria bacterium
CGATCGCAAGATTAAAACTCAAAGGAATAGACGGGGACTCGCACAAGCGGTGGATTATGTGGTTTAATTCGATGATAAACGAAGAACCTTACCAAGGCTTGAAACCTAGACGAAAGGTCCCAGAAACGGGATCCCTCTTCGGACGGCTAGGCAGGTGATGCATGGTTGTCGTCAGTTCGTGGTTTGAATTGTTCCCTTAAGTGGGGTAACGAACGAAACCCTCATCGTGTGTTTTATATGTCACACGAGACTGCCCCCTCTGTGTTTATGAAATACTTGTATTTTATGGACACAATGAATTGTTTGAAGAATCGAGCTTGCTCGTTTGTTTGAACAATTCATTGTGCTCGTAAGATCCTGTGTTCGTAAATAGAGAGGGGGGAGGAAGGAGAGGATGACGCCAAATCAGCATGTCCCTCTGATGCCTTGGGCTACACACGTAATACAATGGGCGCTACAATGAGTCGCAATGCCGCGAGGCGGAGCTAATCTATAAAAGCGCCCTCAGTTCGGATTGGAGTCTGCAACTCGACTCCATGAAGTTGGAATCACTAGTAATCGCAGGTCAGCTATACTGCGGTGAATACGTTCTCGAGTCTTGTACTCACCGCCCGTCAAGTCAAGGGAGCTGGGGGTACCCGAAGTCTGCGCATTGCGTGGCCGAAGGTAAACTCGGTAACAGGGACTAAGTCGTAACAAGGCACGGGTAGCGGAAGCTGCTCGTGGATCAATTCAATTGAAAACCGATACAGTTATTGTATCTGATTGTCGATTATTTGCCTCTATTTAATTATATTGGGTAAATAGAGTGATAGTTCTCCGAACTCTAAATCGGAACTCGGCCGCCCCATACCGTTATGATGGGGTCAAAAACCTGATGGTGTGACATGTACATACACATCATAGGTATCATAATGACAAAGACGAAACAAAAGAGTTTGAGATATTGACTATGTAATTGAAATCAAAAATACCTTTGTAAATCAGAGGTATTTTTGTTTTTTATAGATGATATTGACAATAATATAATATATGTTATCATTAAGTAAACTAAATTCTTTGCTTATGTTCAATTTATTTTCTAACCGAGAGTCTCAGATATTCGGTATCGCATCATGCGTTTTATTTGCTGGGGCATTCATGTTTACTGCTGTTGCTTTTGAAGCGATGTATTGGACTCAAATTCAGGTTGCTTTTCCTGGTTTTGTAGAAGCAATTCCATTAATGTGGTTTGCTCAATTCCTCTACGTTATAACATCAGCTGCTTTAGGAGTTGTGTCAGTGTTAGTATTATCATGGTTTGGACAGCTTTTTATTGAAGCAATTAAGTTCATGTTTCTCTATGTTGCATTTAGACGTATATCTATTCCTGATATATTAAATAAACAAAAAAAATAGTTAAACTGATCATGAAATGGTGTATTGAGAACATAAATTGTGTTCTCTTTTTTATTTATCATTTTATACATTATATAGTATACTTTCATCATGTTACTCGAACCTAAAAAAATAATTCCACTACTTCACATTGAATACGGAATGAATGTACTTGATATTGGATCTGGTGTTGGATTTTGGACGAAGCCTATTTCAGAACTCGTTGGTCCGCGCGGAAATGTGTTTGCCGTGGATAATCATCCTGAAATGATTGATCGGATGCATCATGACGGATTAGAAACCATTGCGGCAAATATCTCACCAATTCATGCTGATCTATTTCATATGCATACATGGCATTTGAAAACTCATTCATGTGATCGGGTTTTGTTTATTCGTATGGTTTCGACAGTAGAGGATTCAATTGCAGAGACATTGAGACAATTATTGGAATACATGAATGATCGAGGTGAGATGGTTATTGTAGATGGAATTCACTATAGAAAAATGATAATCGATGTATTACATGAAATGCAAATTACTGCGAATTATGACATCGATGAAATAAAAGAAATGTTCGAGAAAACCGACCATCACTTTTTCGGAATACGTATTAGTCGCCGTAATTCATAATTATGATATAATTTCTGTATGCAAAAAAACTCGAGCATGGTGCAAACAATCGTATTAGTTGTCTTTGGACTGGGAATCATTATCGGAGTACTCTTTTTCTCTGGAAAAATTCCATTACCAGGAGATAAATCAAAGAAAAACGGACCGACAGGTTCGGTGGTTGTTTGGGGTGTATTGCCGTACAGTCAAGTGAATACTATTTTTGATAGTATTGAACAGGATTACGATGAATTGCAATTGTCGTATGTTGAAAAAAGTCCTGACACTATTCAAAACGAACTCGTGAATGCATTAGCATCTGGTAAGGGTCCGGATCTATTTATGATGAATTCACAACAAGTAGCAGAAAACTTAGATCGTCTATATATTATTCCATTTACTAATTATCCAGAGACTGCTTTTAAAAAAACATTTCCAGATGCCAGTGAGAGTTTATTAGTGAGCAAGGGAGTATTAGCATTGCCGATGATGATCGACCCTATGGTGATGTATTATAATCGAGATATTTTTACCTCTAATTTCGAGGTTAATCCACCGAAAACATGGGATAAATTGGCAGAACTTGTTCCAAAACTAGTCAGAAAAGATGAAGCAGGAAAAATCAGTCAGGCTGCCATATCTCTGGGTACTATTAATAATATGTCCTATCCAAAGGAGTTACTGGCTCTGAAAATATTACAACAAGGTAATCCAATTATTCATTTCGAGCCAGCGATGAATAAATGGCAATCAGATATTGAATCAGGTGGAGAGTTAGTAAATGCATTGAATTGGTATACAGGATTTATTAACCCTGCCAGTAATGTATATACATGGAATACTTCGTTACCAAAAGATCGAGACATGTTTATTTCAGGAAAATCAGCAATGTATATTGGTTTCCCTACAGAAATAGAAACAATTCGAAAATTGAACCCGAATCTCAATTTTGCAATGACAATGATTCCACAGATTAATGATAATGCAAACAGGGTTAATTATGCACAAGTCTACAGTTTAGGGGTTAGTAAAATCAGTCAAAATCGGGATAATGCCATCGGTGTTGCTAATATTTTAACTGACAAAGAACACCTCGCCAAGATTGTCGGACCTACTTATTATGCACCTGCTCGTCGTGATTTGTTATCAGATAAACCAAAAGATAATGATTTAGCGGTAACAATCTATAACAGTGCAATCATCAGTAAATCATTTTTTGATCCTAATTCAACTAAAACAAAAGATTTATTAGTGACTGCAGTAAATCAGATTAATGCTGGTGTTCGCGGTGTTGAACAGTCACTATTCCCAGTATATGCAGGTTTCCGAGAAATTACTGCGAGATTATTATTACCAGAATAAACACTGCAACTGTTGCGGTGTTTTTTTATTTTATGATATAATCTTAAGTATGAAAAAACCTTATTTTTTACGTTTGGTTGCTACTGTTGCGTTTATGCTCGTTGCCTTTTTTGGAATGAATAGTATTGCTCATGCTGACGTTGATGTTGCCGTGCCTCTTGATCAAAAAATAAATACCAATCTGGATGCTGTGCCGAGTAAAAAAATCGACATTCAATTTACTAAATCGACGATAACACAAAATGATGCTCAATTCGAAATCAGCCTCACACCTACAGAGAACACACCAACGATCCTAGTAGTTACTGTGTTGGATCCTGGTAATAACAAAATCATACAGGAAATTATCTTTTCCAGAACAGTACTCACCAGAGGTGATAATCGTAAGATGACTACCAGAAACTTCTCAAACTTAAAGGCAGGAACCACTTATACAGTACAGCTGACAGATACAGCTCAATCATCCTCGAGCGTTATACGCTACCAGAAACTCTCATTTACTACTACAGGTGACTCACCTGATGAAACAAACGAGCCTAAAGATGTCCAGCAGGCTTCTTTTTCGATAGTTCCTGATGATCCTGTGGTTACACTTGAGACTGGTGGTAGTAATGAAAACTACAAAGCAATCTTTACAGGTAAATTTACATCAACACTCAACATGCGTACTAATTTGCAATTGTTTTTAGGTGAAAAACAGAGCGATATGGTTGTACGTGGAACGTTATTCAAAAATTCTGTTGTTCCTAAAGATACAGAACAATCATACAGTTTTGAAATTTATAATCTAAAACCGAAAACTACCTATTGGTATAAAATCTACGAAAGTACAAAAGGTTTTGATGCCCAGGGTGCAAAGAGCTTTGACACTCCACTTGATGGATCAGCATTAGAGAGTACCGAAGATCCGAGTGTTCAAAAGGCAGCAATCTCAGTAACGATGGATGCTCCGGTATTTAATGAAATAAAAACAAAAGCCGGTGTAACCACATCTGTTGATGTGACACTTTCTGGTAAGGTTGTAACCACACTAAACACACGTGTTGGTTTGGTTGTTTGGTTCGGACTTTCATCTAATAGTATATTCAAAGCAGGAAACGTATTATTATCACAGAGACTTATCTTTAAAGGTGTAGATAAAAAATTCTCTCAAACATTGCGTGGGTTACAGCCAGGGACAAAATATTATTATAATGTTCAGGAAACTACTAAAGATTTCTTTACCAACGCAAATTCGTTATCATTTACAACTCCAGGAGCTGCGCCTACAACCGCAACATTCGATCCAGATGCACCAGGA
>CAZKPY010000051.1:0-482 GCA_964554815.1 uncultured Candidatus Saccharibacteria bacterium
TTCCAGATGCCGGATCTTCCATATTCAACAGTGCTGCGTTTCGGAAATATTGACCGAACATTGCCCCTCCTTGAGCTTTCATGTCGAATAATTTATCGAACAATGACATTAATTCCCCAATTACAAGAGATTTTTGAGTTGAAACATTCTCATCAAATTCAAGCATGTTGAGCCCCATAGGACGATCAGTAAATGACGGGTCAAAATAAATCACATCATCGTACCGTTCTGGTGGGACATTGGCTAAGATTGTCTGTACATCACTACCGTGCGGATCAATATAGCAAACACCATCACCATTTTTCATATCTTGAATAATCATTTTCAAAAACATCTGTGTCTTACCTACACCAGTTTGTCCGATTGTATAGAAATGTCGTAACCGATCTGCTGGTGACAGATAAATCGGTGTAGAGCGCCCTCGATGATTGTTATATCCAATCAAAACCCCATCAGTTCCCATCGTCATTGGTGCTGGTTGT